>CAMWGZ010000065.1 GCA_947173915.1 uncultured Alistipes sp. | reverse complement strand
TCCAGCGCGGCGACGGCCAGGTGCCCCGCATTGGGTTCCCGTCCGAGCATCTCGCGGCGGCGCATGTTGTAAAAGCCGATCACGGTCGCCCGGTCGCGCCGCAGCGCCTCGGGCGTACAGACATCCTCGATCCGGTATTCTGCCCACAGGCCGTCGGCATCGCGAAAGGTGGCCAGGCCGCTGTCGGCACTCATGCCGGCTCCGGTAAAAACAACGATTTTCTTCTTCATGAGCTGTTTCATTCCTAATGATCCGGTAACAAAGATAGCTCTTTTTACCTCCACGGCACCGTTTCTTCGGCCGAATCGGGGCATTCGGTTCCGTTTTTGCGAAAAATTCGCTATCTTGTGATCGTGCGGGCGGACGAATCTCCGGCCGGACAGCGACCCGAAAAGATTTCGACACATGAAAAACGCTCCGCACGCAGCAAACAGCCCCGCAACTACGGCCGAAGAGCGCCCCTGGTGGCGGGACACGATCGTCTATCAGATCTACCCCCGCAGCTTCCGCGACAGCGACGGCGACGGAATCGGCGACCTCAACGGCATCGCCGACCGGCTCGACTACCTGCACGATCTGGGGATCGAAACCCTTTGGCTAAACCCGATCTTCGCCTCGCCCAACGCCGACAACGGCTACGACATCAGCGACTACCGCCGGATCATGGAGGACTTCGGCACGATGGAGGATTTCGAGCGGCTGCTGCGCGAGGCCCACGCACGCGGAATGCGGATCCTGCTCGACCTGGTGCTGAACCACACCAGCGACGAGCACCCCTGGTTCGCCGAGGCCCGCACCTCGCGGGAAAATCCCTACTACGACTACTACCTCTGGTGGCCCGAGGAGCAGGGGCGGCCGCCCTACCGCAAGAGCCACTTCGACGAGGAGGCCGATGCCTGGTGTTACAATCCGCCCACACGGTCCTACTACCTCCACTACTTCGCCCGCCAGCAGCCCGACCTGAACTGGGACAACCCGCGCGTGCGGCAGGAGCTGTACGACATCATGCGCTTCTGGCTCGACAAGGGCGTGGACGGCTTCCGGCTCGACTCGATCCCCTACATCTCGAAAGACCGCACCTTTCCCGAGATCGACACCGAAAAATTCCCCGACATCTTCCCCTACTACTCCCTCGGCCCCCATCTGCACGAATACCTCCGCGAGATGAACCGCGAGGTGCTGAGCCGCCGCGACTGCCTCACGATGGGCGAAGGGTCGAAGGTGTCGCCCGAGGAGGGCCGCAAGTTCATCGCTCCGGAACGGCACGAACTCGACCTGCTCTACCATTTCGGCGCGGCGGACATCCGCAACGAAACGGACGGACTCCCCGGCGGCACGGAGGCCGGCATCCTCTACGACCTGCCGCAGATCAAGCGCATGTACGCCGACTGGGACCGTGCGGCGGGCAGCGGATGGCCGACCGTCTATCTGGGCAACCACGACCAGCCGCGCATGGTCTCGCGCTTCGGCGACGATTCGTCCCGCTGGCGCGGGCTTTCAGCCAAGATGCTCGCCATGTTCCTGCTCACGATGCGGGGAACGCCCTGCTGGTTCGCGGGCGACGAGCTGGGCATGGCCAACATCCGCTTCACGCGCATCGACGAGTACGACGACATCGACACCCGCAACCGCTACCGGAAGATCGAGCGCGAAGGCGGCGATACGGAGCGCTTCCTGCGCGAGCAGCAGGAGATCGGCCGCGACAACGCACGCACCCCCTATCAGTGGGACGGCTCGGCGCATGCCGGATTCTCGACGGCCCGCCCCTGGCTGCGCGTCAATCCCGACTACACGGAGGTAAATGCCGCACGCGAAAGCGCCGACCCCGACTCGGTGCTGAGCTTCTTCCGCCGGGCGGTCGCCCTCCGCAAGGAGCACCCCGAACTCGTCCGCGCCTCGTTCCGGCTCCTCGCTCCGGACCATCCCCAGATCTTCGCCTACCTGCGCGAAGGGGAGGCGGCCCGCTACCTCGTGCTGCTCAACTTCAGCTGCCGGCCGGCACGGATCGCGCCCGAAGCAGCGCTCGACGGAGCCGAAACGCTGCTGCACAACTACCCGACCGCGCCACCTCTCGACGGCAGCACGGTCGAACTCCGCCCTTTCGAAGGGGTACTCTGCCGCATCGCAGCACCCGCCCCGTCCGCCGGCAGGACGGAAGCCCGCGAATAACTCGGGTACGAAATTTGAAGAGGGGATCGAAAACCCCCTTCATTATGATTCTGCTCGAAGCCATACGCCGGCGCTGGAGTCCGCGCTCCTACCGGCCCGATCCCGTTACCCGGGAGCAGCTGATGCTGCTGTTCGAGGCGGCCCGCTGGGCACCCTCGTCCAACAATGCACAGTCGTGGTTCTACCGCTACACCACCAGCGACCATCCCGAGGCCCACGCACGGCTCGCCGAGTGCCTCACGGGCGGCAACCGCGCCTGGGCACCGCAGGCCCCGGTGCTGATCGTCTCCTGCGGCCGCAAGTTCTTTCCCGGCACCCGCACCTTCAACCGCCACTGGATGCACGATGTCGGGGCCGCCAACCTCTCGCTCGCCCTCCAGGCCACGGCATTGGGGATGCAACTGCATCAGATGGCCGGCTTCGACCTCGATGCCTGCTCCCGGCTGCTCGGACTCGACACCGAAGCGGAGGAGCCTGTGACGATGATGGCGCTCGGATACCCGGGAGCGGCGGATGCGCTGCCCGAACCGTTCCGCAGCCGGGAGCTGCTGCCCCGTACACGCAAGGAGACCGACTCGTTCGTCGAGCTGCTGCGCTGACGCAAAAAAGGCGGGCGGAAAGGTCTCATCCCTTTCCGCCCGCCGTCTTCTTATCACAGCGCCGCACTACTTCAGCCGACGGTAGTGGCAGTACATCAGCCGCCCCTGCTCGTCGTGCAGGTGCATGCCGCCGCCCTGGCAGTAGCGCCACATCGAGCAGGAGGCGCACTCTCCCTGTTTGGCCCACTCCCGGTTGCGGAACTTCCCGAAGCGGTTCTGCCACACCTCCCAGAAGCTGTCGCGGTAAATGTTGCCCTGATGGAAGTTGGCACGGATCGAGGTGCACCCCGAGATGGCTCCGTCCACCCGGATCGACGCGGCCGAGACTCCGGCGGCACACTGGTAGAAGTGGTCGCGGACCTCGCCCTCGTAGCCGCCCAGGAACCCTTCGCAGGCATAGCTCACGTTGATCCGCCCCTCGCGGCGCGTGCGGCGGATGAACTCCAGCACCTCGCGGAACTGCTCGTCGGTCAGCGTCAGCGTCACATCGTCCTTCGCGCGGCCGACGGGGAAGATCGAGAAGATGCGCCAGTAGCGCACCCCTTCGGCGATCAGCAGCTCCTTGAACTCTTCGAGCCGCGCGACCATCGGCGAGGTCACGCAGGTAATCACGTCGTAGGTCAGGCGCGGCCGGGCGACCACCAGACGAATCGCTTCGAGTGCCCTATCGAAACTGCGGGGGTTGCGGCGGATGTAGTTGTGGGCCTCGGCGAAGCCGTCGAAGCTGATCGACACCGACCGAAGGCCCGCATCCATCAGGCTGTCCAGACGCGCCGCGTCGAGCGCCAGGCCGTTGGTCACCATCCCCCAGGGATAGCCGCGCCGGGTAACCTCGCGCCCCGCCTCCTCCAGGTCGCTGCGCACGAGCACCTCGCCGCCCGAGAAGATCAGCAGCACCTGTCCCGGACGGATGTGAGGCGTAACCTCCTCGTCGAGCACCTTCAGGAAATCGGCCAGCGGCATGTCCGGCACACCGGGATCGACCCGGCAGTCGCTGCCGCAGTGACGGCACGACAAATTGCAGCGCAGCGTGCACTCCCAGAACAGGGTCCGCAACGCATGCGCCGCAACCTTATCGGCATACAGATCGGCGAACAGGCGCAAGCCCAAACGCTTGCGCAGGCCGAGCTTCCGTCCCGCCATCGGCCTACTTGTCCGAATTTTCCTCGGCAGGGGTCTCCTGCCCGCCGCCGTTCGCCTCGTCGAGCGGCACCGGATTGCGCACGCCGTACATGAGCTGGATCTGCGGTTCGGAGACCTCAACCCCGTTCGCATCCTCGTCCGCCCCCTGCTTGGGGTTGTTCTTGACCGTCGAACATGCCGTTGCGAAGCCGAGCATGGCCAGCAACGCCCATTTTATTTTTCTACCCATAAACAAATACCGTATTTGGTCCGAATATTACAAGACAAATATAGGGATTTATTTCGGAAAACCGAAAATCCGATGAAAATATACACAAAAAAATTTTGACAATCAATACTTTTTGCGTTCCTTTGCGATACATTTACAAACAACAATTTTATGACAGGTCAAGTAAAATGGTTCGATAGCAAAAAAGGCTACGGATTCATTATCAGCGACGAGGGCAAAGAGATCTTCGTTCATTTTTCGGGAATCGTTTCGGATTCCTTCAAGACCCTCGAAGAGGGACAGAAGGTCTCTTTCGAACTCGGCAAGGGAGCAAAAGGCGAACAGGCGATCAACGTTACCGTAATCGGGTAATCGACCAAATACCCCCGAAACGTATGGAGACTTTGCGGAGTCTCCATATTTTTTATACCGACAAGAGAAAATAAATTGTAATTTTACCGCGAAATCAACCATTCCAACGATATGAAGAACGAAGCGATAGCCATCCTCACGGGCGGCGGCCCGGCACCGGGCATGAACACGGTAGTGGGCAGCGTGGCCAAGGCTTTCCTGAAAAAAGGATACGAGGTCATCGGCCTGCACAAGGGCTTCACGGGACTCTTCCGCGAAGCGCCCGCAACGGAGCACATTACCTTCCTGAAGGCCGACGAGATCTTCAACCTCGCGGGTTCCTTCCTGCGCATGAGCCGGTTCAAGCCCTCGGACGAGGATTTCGAGAAGAACTTCAACCTGAAATTCTTTACCGACAACAACATCCGCCTGCTGGTCACCATCGGCGGCGACGACACGGCATCGACGGCCAACCGCATCGCCCGGTTCCTGAGCGAGAAGAAATACCCCATCGCCAACATCCACGTCCCCAAGACCATCGACAACGACCTGCCGCTTCCCGACTGCGCCCCGACCTTCGGATACGAGTCGGCCAAGGACAAGGGTGCGGTCATCGCCCGCGCCGTTTACGTCGATGCCCGCACCAGCGGCAGCTGGTTCGTCATGTCGGCGATGGGACGCAGCGCCGGCCACCTGGCCTTCGGCATCGGCGAAGCGTGCCACTACCCGATGATCGTCATCCCCGAAATGTTCAACAAGACCCCCGTGACCATCGACAAGATCATCCGGCTGATCGTATCGGCGATCGTCAAGCGCCGCATCCTCGGCATGGACTACGGTGCGGCGATCATCTCGGAGGGTGTGTTCCACGAACTGAGCGAGGAGGAGATCACCCGCAGCGGCATCCACTTTACCTACGACGCGCACGGCCACCCCGAGCTGGGAAAAATATCGAAGGCCTGCTTCTTCAACACGCTGCTCGACCAGCGGCTGGTCGAGCTGAAGATCGCGCAGCAGACGCGCCCCGTGGAGCTGGGCTACGAGATCCGGGGACAAACTCCCGTAGCCTACGACCTGACCTATTGTTCGGAACTGGGCATCGGAGTCTATAAGCTCTTCAGCGAGGGAAAGACGGGCTGCATGGTCTATGTCGATGGATGCGGCAACGTGGAGCCGCTCTACCTGAAGGATCTTCAGGACCCGACGACGGGCAAGATCCCGCCCCGCATGGTCGATATCGGCTCGGACCGCTACAAGGCGGTCACGGACAACATCCTCACGGCCCTGACCCCCGCCGACTACGAGGCGGCGCGCCGCTACCTGGCCGATCCCGAGGAGTACGACTTCTGCCGGATCCTCAACTGGGACGAATCGGACCTCTGATCCGCCCCACCGCAGGCCCTCGCCCCGACGGGCATCCGACCGAAAAACCGGCGGATGCCCGTTCCTCTTTTCGGGCCGGCAGGAGCGGGCCTCCGCTCTGGAACGGCATCGCCCGCACACCGGCTCCCCGGCGCATCGGCCCGGAGTCGCTCCGGAGCGGATTCGGGATGGAGGCAGGATGAGTCCGGAGCGAGTCCGGACAAAAAACGGCACCGCCCGCGCTCAGCCCTCCAGCGAGAAGGCATCGGCATCGCGCCAGGCGGGGAACCGCTCGCGGAACCGCTCCAGCCGTTCGCGGTCGAGCACCGCGTGCAGCACGCACTCCCCGTCGCCCGCCTCGGCGAGCGTCTCGCCCATGAATCCCACGGCGGCAGAATCGCCCGAATAGCGGGTCGCGGGATCGCACCCCGTGCGGTTCACGCCGAGCACGTAGGCCTGGTTCTCGATGGCCCGGGCGCGCAGCAGTGTGCGCCACACCTCGCGCCGGCTCTCGGGCCAGGAGGCGACGCAGAGGATCGCATCGTAGTCCCCGCGGCAGCGGCTCCAGACCGGAAAGCGCAGGTCGTAGCAGACCAGCAGCAGGAACCGAAAACCGCCGTACTCGACCACCGTGCGGGAAGCCCCCGCAGCGAAGGCCTCCCCCTCGCCGCCGATCGAGAAGAGGTGCCGCTTGTCGTAGCAGGTCAGCTCGCCGGAGGGCGCAGCGAAGACCAGTCGGTTGAAGAAACGGCCCCGCTCCCGGACGATCAGGCTCCCGGCCAGGGCGCGCCCCTCCCTGTGGGCATACTCCCGCATCCAGCAAACTATTTCGCCCGACATCGGCTGGGCAACCCGCCCCGGATCGGTCACGAAACCCGTGGCGAACATCTCGGGCAGCACCGCCAGAGCGGCATCCGAGCCGGCGAGCATCCGCTCGATCCGCCGCAGATTGACCTGCGGGTTCTCCCACTCCATAGCCGTCTGACACAAAGCAACCTTCAATTCCATAATTCACGGGATTTTCTTTCAAAGATACGCATAAGCCGGATACAAAACCAAACTCTTTCGGACTTTGTCGCGATAAATGGCATCCGGAACGAAGTCGAAGCACGGATATGCGCAGAAAAAAACGCCTCCCGGACAAATTCGTCGCAACCGGCACCTCCCGAAGCGAAGTCCTCCGGACAGGAGAGGCACGGGAAA
>CAMWGZ010000064.1 GCA_947173915.1 uncultured Alistipes sp. | reverse complement strand
GGCGTATAGCCATCGACGATGCTCTGGTAGGTGGCACGGGCCTGGAAAAGGTCGTTGTTACGCACGTAAATGTCGCCCAGCACGAGGTAGGCCTTGGCCAGCCAGTAGGCGTGCGGCGTGTGTTTGTCGGCAAATTCGAACACGAGCTTCTCCGCCCGCTCCAGATCGCCCGCACGATAGGCCGCCTCGATTACCCGGTAGGCCGACTCGGCCCCCTGGGGAGTCTGCACGTTGGCGCTCAGCACCTTGTAGATACGAAGCGACTCCCCCGCATCGCCCCGGCGCGCGGCGATCTCCGCCTTGGCGAACTGAGACTCGCGCCAGGCCGTATCGCCCGCAGCAGCGAACGACGCAACCTCGTCGGCCATCGCGAGGATCCGCTCCTCGTCGCCCTGGGCGATCGTCGCCCGCACGTAGCCGGTCATCGCCTCGCCCTTCTGTGCGGCCGTCGTCCGCAGGTCGGCCAAACGGCGGTAGGCTGCGGCCGCCTCGCCGTAACGCTTGTCGGCGAAGGTCATCTCGGCGAGCATCTCGAGCGCACGCTCCGTGTAACGGGTCGTCCCCGCATCGGCCAGCGCCGCGAGGGTCTCGATCAGGCGGGAGCGATCGCCCGACTGGCGGTAGCAGTCGCCCAGATAGTAGAGCGCATCGGCCGTATAATACCCCTTGGGATAGCTTTCGAGGTAGCTGCGCAGCGACTTCGCCGCCGCATCGGGCCGGCCCGAAAGATAGACTCTCCGGGCGGCGGCGAACGAAAGCGAATCGCGCGAGACGGCATCGAGGTCGCCCTCCACCCCGCTCTTCTCGGCATAGTCGAAATAACCGCCGGCATCCCCCTGCGAGACGTAAATGTCGCGGATTCCCAGCAGCGCATCCTTCGCATCGGAGGATTGCGGCGCGGCCTTGACCACCCGGTCGTAATATTCGAGCGACTTGCGCCGTTCGCCCAGGTTGAGGCAGGCGAGGCCCAGCTCGGAGAGCGCCGCCGTACGCAGCGGACTCTGCGGATTGTTCTCGACAAAGGGTTCGAGCACCGCCACACCCTCGCGATAGCGCTCCGAGGCGATGTAGGTGCGCCCCAGCTCGTAGGTCGCCTCGTCGAGATGATCGCCCGCAGCGGAAGCCACGATGCGGCGCAGCAGCTCGATCTTCTCCGGCACGCGTCCCAGCACGCCGAGCGTGAGGGCACGCCGGTAACGGGGGTAGTCGGCCGTCTCCTCGCTCCCGACGGATGCCGCCTCGTAGCGGGCGAGCGCCTCGTCGAAGCGCCGGTCGGCGTAGTAGGTATCGCCCAGACGGCTCAGGGCATCGGAACGGTAGGTGTCGGTCTGCGTGCGAAGCTCCGTGAATTTCAGGAAATCTTCCCGCGCACGCAGCATGTTTTCCGCCGCGAAATGGCAATATCCCGTCGCATAATAGGACATGGCGTACTCCGGCTCCCCTTTCGGCGCTCGCCGCCGGTAGCGCTCGTAAAGGGCCGCGGCCCCCTCGTAGTCGCCCCCGCGGTAGGCGATCTCGCCCTGCCAGAACGAAGCGAGCGCGGCGTATTTGGGACTTACCCCGATCCGGCCGGCCTCCGCAAGCGCCTCGCCGGCTGCGGACAGGTCGCCCCGCTCCAGCGCATTGACTCCCCGGAAATAGGCGATCTTCTGCCGGGCCGCCAGCAGCTCGCCGTCGGGATCGGGATAGGCGGAGATGATCCGGTAGGCCTCCTCGTAATTGCGGGAGTTGTAGTAGGCCGCCGCCTGCAGCTCGCGGACCGTGCGGATCCGCTCCGACGAGGGATAGCGCTCCGCATAACGGTTAAGCACCCGGATCGCCTCGCTGAAGCGGCCGCCGCCCAGTTCGTACTGGAGCTTTCCGTAGTTGAACAGCGCCTCCTCGGCGATCGTGGGGTCGAAATCGGCATTGGAGGCCATCGCGAACGACTGCATGGCCTGCTGCTTGTCGCCGCTGCGCAGGCAGCAGTCGGCCAGGTGGTAGGAGGCGTTCTGCGTCAGGGCATCGTCGGGACCGCAGACCTTGCGCAGGTAGCCGGCGGCATCGTCGTAGCGCGCGGTGCGGTAGAGCGAGAATCCGTAGAGGTAATTCTCGTTGCGGCCCATCTCTCCGCCCGCCTTCACGTAGGCATCCAGGTAATCGAGCGGCTTGCCGTACTCGCCCAGCCGGAACCACGATTCGGCCATCACGCGGCACAGCTCGGCCTGCCGGCGCGGCACGGCGCGGCGGATCAGCTCCTCGCCCCGCTCGACCACATAGCGGTAGTCGCCCTGGCGGAAGCGGATCTGCAACAGATAGTAGGGGGCGACATCGCCGTAGGCGGCGCTCTCCTGCAACTGCTCGAATCCGGCCGCCGCGCGCGCGTAATCCTCCCGCACATAGGCGATATAGGATTTGTAGTAGAGCGCCTGATCGAAATAGTCGCTCCGCGGGTCGATCCGTTCGAAATAGCCCAGCGCCGCATCGTAGTCCTCGCGGCCGAACTCCAGATAACCCATCTTCAGGTCGTACTCGCCCCGCAGCTCCCGGCTCAGCGCCCGATAATCGACCGCCGCCAGACACTCGTAGGCCCTGCCGTACTCGCCGTGCGCCGACAGCAAAGAGCCGAGCGCCAGCTTCAGGTCGTTGTTATAGACCGACTCGGGATAACGCCGTGCGAAATCGGCCAGCATCGCCTCGGCATCGCTCAGGCCGAGCTTCAGGGCGCAAACGGCCAACCGGTAGTCGATCTGCTGCGCTTCGAACTCGTCGTCGAAACGCTCCTGCCGGCGGACCTGCTGCAATTCGTTGCGGGCATCGCTCCAGCGGCCCCGCTCGAAAAGAGCGATCCCCCGGGCCACCCGCTCCCGCTGGGCGGGAGGCAGCGCGCCGGCCGCAGGCCGGGGGACGAGGCAGAGGAGCGACAGCAGAGATATTATCGTCTTCTTCATAATTGCAAGTTGAGAATGATTCGGGCAAAGATAGGAATTTTTCTCTCCCAACGCCTTTTCGGGAACGATTATTGTTCTACACGAAACCGAACCAAAATATCATGCGTATGAACCAGAACATAACCATCCGGATGACTTCGGCCCGGACGTACCAAATCGAAGGAGGCAAGCAGGCCGACAAACTCAACCCCAAAGAGCTGCTGCTCCTGGCCGGAGCCACCTGCGCCGGCATGACGGCCATGTCGATACTCGAAAAACAGCGCATCCCCGGCGCACAGCTCGAAATCGAGTTCTCGGGCGAGCTATCGACCGAGCAGTTGCAGTCGGACAGCGTATTCGCTTCGTTCCGCATCGTCTATCGCGCCTCCTGCACCTGCGACGACCAGGAGAAGGTCAGCCGCGCGATCACGCTGGCCCACGACAAATATTGCGGCGGTGTGAAGATGCTCGGGGCGATCGCCCCCGTCGAGCGGGAGATCTCGATCGTGACCCACTGATCGCAACCTCGCCGGTTCCGCGGAACCGGCGAGGTTGTTTTACTCTATGTCGCGCCAGTTCCGCTTATCGACGATTACCCCCTGCTCGAAGACGACCACACCCGTCCGGGCGCGCAGCAGGGTCTTCATCGTCGAAGCATCGACGTTGTAGCAGGGCAGCGGCTCGCTCCCCGCGAATCCGGGCACCGCATCCTCCCGCAAGGATTGGGGCGTGATGCAGACCACCCGCGCCTGCTCGCGGGCGGCACGTGCGACGAGCCGCCGCAGACACTCCTCGCATGCCGGCTCCAGGTCATCGAACGAGGTCACGCAGATCATGTAGAGCCGTCCCGGCTCGGAGAGCACCCGTTCGGTCGCATCCTCCCGTCCGTCGCGCAGGGCGAACTCCTCGATCATGCTCCCCTGCTGCGGCACCTCCCCGACGATCTTCGTATCGACCCACTCCCAGGCCGTCTCATCGCGCCAGGCATCGTCTTCGAGCGAGAACTCGCGCAACTCGCCCGTGGCGAGGCTGCGATAGACCAGCACCGTGCGGATCGGCTGATGGGCACCGTCGCGCGCCGCCCGCATCTCGGCCAAAACATCGACACCGACCTTGTAGGGCAGAAAATCGACGAGCGGCAGATGGAGGTAGCAATAGGTCCCCAGCCCCATCGTGAACGTGAAGAAGAAGAGGGTCGCCGCCACCTCCCAGGGGCGGAAGTCGAGAATGCGGTCGTGCCGGTTTCCGGCCCAGACCACCGCAGCCATCGGCAGCAGCAGCAGGTTCTTGAAGAAGGTGGCCCAGGGCGAGAGCCTGATCGCCTCGCCGAAACAGCCGCAATCCTCCACGGGCAGAAAGGTGGCGCTCAGGAAGGTAAGCAGCGTGAAAAACGACATCGAGGCCAGCGCAAAGATCGAGATCAGGCGGATGCGCACCCGAAAGAGGAGCATGCAGCCCATCATCATCTCGGCTCCGCACAGCCAGATCGAGAAGACCATGCTCCCGGGGATCAGCGCATCGAACCCGTAGATGGTCAGGTATTCGTTGATCTTCATCGCCGTACCCCAGGGGTCGATCACTTTCGTGAAGCCCGAGACGATGAACACGACGGCCAGCGTCAGCCGGCAGACGAGCGTCGCGATCCGCACCGCGCGCGGCGAAAGAACTTCCCGGCCCATCATCTCTCCAGCAGCGGTTCCACCTCGGCCCGGATCCGGGCGAAAATAGCGTCGGGAGCGGCCATCCGGCCCGCCGCGTCGGCGCAATCGACGATCTTCAGCCGCTCGTCCTCTCCGGCTGCGGCCAGATAGACCTGCCGCACGCTGCGCTGGAGGTCGAGCGAGGCTTCGTGAATATCGCGTGCACCCTTCAGGTAATCGCGGTCGTCGCCCTCGCGCACCTCCGCCAGTTTCCGGGCGGTAAATTCGAAGGGCACATCCAGGAAGAGCGACACGTCGGGACGCGGAATGCCGTAGTAGCCGAACTCCAGATCGAGGATCCAGCGGCGCAGCGCCTCGCGCGCAGGACCCTCCGGCAGCTTGGCGCACTGATAGCCGACGTTCGAATAGACGTAGCGGTCGAGCACCACCGCCTCGCCCGCCGCCAGCCACTCCCGGAGCTGCGCCGCAGCGTCGGCCCGGTCGCCGGCGAAGAGCAGCGCGACCAGGTAGGGATCGACCCGGTCCACCGCCCCCAGCTCGCCCCGCAGGAAGCGGGCGATCAGCTCTCCGTAAACAGGTGCGTCGAAACGCGGAAAATGGAGGTAGCGGCACGGGATGCCCCGCCCGCCCAGCAGCGTCCGCAGGCGGTCGATCTGCGTCGATTTCCCCGCCCCGTCCAGTCCTTCCAGTACAATCAGCATGAGTTTTTCTCCTTTGAAACGGTTATCGCAACATACGCACGGCCCGCTCCACACCGGCCGCCAGCGCATCGACCTCCTCCGGCGTATTGTAGAGAGCGAACGACGCGCGGCACATACCCGTCACGCCGTAATGGGTCATGACCGGTTCGGCGCAATGGTGTCCCGTGCGCACGGCGATGCCGAGCTTGTCGAGGATCATGCCCAGGTCATAGGGGTGCACGCCCTCGACGTTGAACGAGACGATCGCGCACTTGCCCGGCGCTGTGCCGTAGATCCGCAGCCCGGGGATGCGCTGCAACTCCTCCGTGGCGCGGACGAGCAGCGCCGTTTCGTGCGCCTCGATCTCGGCGGAGTCGAACCGTTCGAGGTAGCGCACCGCCTCGCCGAGGCCGATGGCCCCGATGAAGTTGGAGGTCCCGGCCTCGAATTTCAGGGGCACCGGAGCAAAGGTGGTCTTCGCGAACGACACCCGATCGACCATGTCGCCGCCGCTCAGGAAGGGAGGCATCTCCTCCAGCAGCGCACGCTTGCCGTAGAGCACGCCCACTCCCGTCGGGCCGTAGAGCTTATGGCCGGAAAAGGCGTAGAAGTCGCAATCCAGCCGGGCAACGTCCACACCCCCGTGGACCACGCCCTGGCAGCCGTCCACCACCACAATCGCCCCCGCGCGGTGCGCCCGGGCGATAACGTATTCCAGATCGGGGCGCGTGCCCAGCGTATTGGAGACCTGCGTGACGGCCACCACGCGGGTCCGTCCGTCGAGCAGGCCGTCGAGTTTCTCGGTCATCAGCCGCCCCTCGTCGTCGAAGGGAAGCACACGTAGCTCGGCCCCCTTGCGCTCGGCGAGCAACTGCCAGGGGATGATGTTCGAGTGGTGCTCCATCTCGCTGACGACGATGTTGTCGCCCGCCCCCACGAAGCGCTCGCCCCAGGCATAGGCCACCGTGTTGAGCGACGCGGTGGCACCGGCCGTGAAGACGATCTCCTCCTTGGCCGCGGCACCTATGTAGCGGGCGATGCGCTCGCGCGCCGCCTCGTACATTGTCGTAACCTCCTCCGAGAGGTAGTGCACCCCCCGATGGATGTTGGCGTTCCACTCCCGGTGAAGCCGATCGACCGTCTCGATCACGCACGCCGGCTTCTGGGCCGTCGCACCGCTGTCGAGATAAATCAGCGGCTTCTCATAAACGCGGCGTTCCAGAATCGGGAAATCCCGCCGCACCTCTGCTGCATTCCACATAACCGAATAAGTCACTACATTTCGTTCAGCCGTTCCGCAATGCGTCCGGCCATCCATTCGCGCACCTCCTCCATGCCGCAGCGGCCGATTACCTCGCCGGCGAAGCCTTCGAGCTGCAGGCGGCGCGCCTGCGCCTCGCCCAGCCCCCGCTGACGCATGTAAAGGATCGCATCGTCGTCCATCTGTCCGACGGTCGCACCGTGGCTGCAACGCACGTCGTCGGCGTAAATCTCCAGCTGCGGCTGCGCGTCGATGCGCGCCGTGCGGCTCAGGAGCAGGTTGCGGCTCTGCTGCTGCGCGTCGGTGCGCTGCGCGTCGCGCGCGACATAGACCAGCCCCCGGAACTCGCCCCGGGCCGTACCCGAAGCGGCACCCTTGACCAGCGAGCGGCTCGAACAGTCGGGCACGGCGTGATTCGTCCTCAGATCGACCGAACAACGCTCCCGCCCGGCGGCCAGGAAGAGCGCACTTGTCTCGTTGGCGGCCTGCGGACCGTTCAGATCGAACCGATAACGCGCCGAAGCGCCCGCCA
>CAMWGZ010000063.1 GCA_947173915.1 uncultured Alistipes sp. | reverse complement strand
TTCCACGCCACGGCCATCCACCTCAAAGTCGGACAGATCGTCAACTACAAGCAGTTCCTCTACCGGCTGGTCGAGGCGCTCTACACGCGCACCGAGCGCGAGCTGGAGCCGGCGACCTTCCGCGTGAACGGCGACACGGTGGACATCATGGCGGCTTTCGGCGAGTTCGGCAGCCAGTGTTTCCGGGTGATGTTCTTCGACAACGAGATCGAGGCCATCCAGACCGTCGATCCCGCGACGGGCCAGCGTATCGCCTCGCTCGACAGCCTGACGCTCTACCCCACGAATCTCTTCGTCACCACCAAGGAGCGCATCCACTCGGCCGTGCAGCAGATCTACCTCGACCTGGGCCGGCAGATCGAGTTCTTCGAGCGGGCGGGACGCCCCGCCGAGGCGCAGCGCATCAAGCAGCGCGTGGAGTACGACCTGGAGATGATCAAGGAGCTGGGCTACTGCTCCGGCATCGAGAACTACTCCCGCTACTTCGACGGGCGGGCAGAAGGGACGCGTCCCTTCTGTCTGCTCGACTACTTCCCGGAGGATTACCTGCTCGTGATCGACGAAAGCCACGTCACGCTGCCGCAGGTCCACGCCATGTTCGGCGGCGACCGGGCGCGCAAGGAGAATCTGGTGGAGTACGGCTTCCGCCTGCCGGCAGCCAAGGACAACCGGCCGCTGCGATTCGAGGAGTTCGAACAGCTGGTCGGTACCTCGATCTACGTGAGCGCCACCCCTGCCGACTACGAGCTGATGAAGAGCGAGGGGGTCATCGTCGAACAGCTCATCCGCCCGACGGGGCTGGTCGATCCGCCGCTCGAGGTGCGCATCACGGAGAACCAGATCGACGACCTGATCGAGGAGATCGACAAACGGGTCCGTAGAGAGGAGAAGATCCTCGTCACGACCATTACCAAGCGCATGGCCGAGGAGCTGTCGAAATACTTCGACCGCGTGGGAGTGCGCAACCGCTACATCCACTCCGACATCGACACGCTGGAGCGGGTGCAGATCCTCGAGGACCTGCGAGCCGGCATGTTCGACGTGCTGATCGGAGTCAATCTGCTGCGCGAGGGACTCGACCTGCCGGAGGTGGCGCTGGTGGCCATTCTAGATGCCGACAAGGAGGGTTTTCTGCGCAACGTGCGTTCGATCACGCAGATCGCCGGACGGGCCGCCCGCCACTCGAACGGCCACGTGCTGCTCTACGCCGACCGCTGCACCGACTCGATGCGCTACGCCATCGAGCAGAGCAACCGCCGCCGCGAAAAACAGATCCGCTACAACATGGAGCACGAGATGCTGCCCCGCCAGGCGCAGAAGAGCGGCACGGGGCAGAGCGAACTGCTGGCCTCCCTGCCGCAGACGGAGGAACGGCTCTCCGTGTCGTTCCCGCCGGCAGAGCTGCCGGCGGCAATGGCGGCCGACGTGGGCGGCGCGCCCACGCTCGACGAGCAGATCGCCCGGGCGCGCGACGACATGGAGCGGGCGGCCAAGTCGCTCGACTTCCTGGCTGCGGCCAAATACCGCGACCGCATGTACGAACTGCAAAAACTGAAAGAGAAAAAATAGATCGTCAAAAACCTTTACGACATGAACAACTTCACCTTCCAGAATCCCGTCAAGCTGATCTTCGGCAAAGGGAGCATTGCCCGTCTGGCACGGGAGATTCCCGCCGACAGCCGCCTGATGATTACCTTCGGCGGCGGCTCCGTCAAACAAAACGGAATCTACGACCAGGTGGTCGCCGCGCTCGCCGGCCGCGAGTTCATCGAGTTCTGGGGCATCGAACCCAACCCCAAGATCGAGACCCTGCGCAAGGCCATCGCGCTGGGCCGGGAACACAAGGTCGATTTCCTGCTCGCCGTCGGCGGAGGTTCGGTGCTCGACGGCACCAAACTGATCGCTGCGGGCATCCCCTATGAGGGCGATCCCTGGGAGCTGGTGCTCGACGACCGCAAGATCGGCCGGGTCGTCCCCTTCGCCGACGTGATGACCCTGCCGGCCACCGGCTCCGAAATGAACGCCGGTGCCGTCATCTCCAACCTCGCGACGCAGGAGAAGTTCGCTTTCCATCACTCCTTTCCCCGCTTCTCGATCCTCGACCCCGAGGCGACCTTCTCGCTGCCTCCGTTCCAGATCGCCTGCGGCATCGCCGACACCTTCGTGCACGTCATGGAGCAGTACATGACCGTCGCCGGCTGCTCGCCGCTGATGGACCGCTGGGCGGAGGGGATCCTCCGGACGCTCGTCGAGATCGCTCCGAAGATCCGGGAGAACCCGCACGACTACGACCGCATGGCCGACTACATGCTCTGCGCGACGATGGGGCTCAACGGCTTCATCGCGATGGGCGTGCCGCAGGACTGGGCGACCCACATGATCGGGCACGAGCTGACCGCGCTGCACGGCACCACGCACGGGCAGACGCTGGCGGTGGTCCTGCCGGCGCTGCTGACCGTCATGCAGGAGCAGAAGGGCGAGAAACTGCTCCAATACGGCGACCGGGTCTTCGGCATCCGCGAAGGCTCGTCCGAAGAGCGGATCGAACGCACGATCCGCGCGACGGAGGAGTTCTTCCGCTCGCTGGGGCTGGCGACGCGGCTCCACGAACTCGGCATCGGCGCGGAGACCATCGACGAGATCGTCCGCCGCTTCGATGAGCGGGGCACCCGGCTGGGCGAGCAGGGCAACATCACGGGCGAGGTAACCCGGCGCATTCTCGAACGCTGCAAATAGGCGGCCCCGTCCGAAACAAGCAACGCTCCTCTGTCTTTTCAGAGGAGCGTTTTTTCATCCGCCGCAGCCGACCGCCGTTCCGGCCGACACCTCCACGGCCCGTTACGGACGGCGGAAGGTGTAATAGCGGGCGGCAAGGTAGCTGTAGAGAGCCACCGCGAGCGAAGTCACGCATTTGGCGGGTGTAGGCCACAGCCCGGCCCGCTCGACCAGAAGCTTCATGCAGACGTAGTTGAGCAGGATGGAACCCGCGACCGAGAGCAGGTAGCGGCCCAGCTGCCGGGAGGTGGCGACAGGAAGCACCCGGAAGGCCACGTAGCGGTTGAGCCAAAATCCGGTAAAGAAGGTAATCGGAAAGACCAGCGCGAGCGAGGCGATGTGCGGCGAGACCACGACCCGCCCCAGATCGACGAACCGGCCGGCCACGACGAAGTGGTAAATAAGGGCATAGGCCAGCGCATCGACCGAAAGGGTCAGCACCCCGCAGGCGGCATAGCGGAACAGGGTCGGCGACACGACACGCGCCAGCGGCCGCCAGTAAAAGAGATCGATCGCACGCCGTATGAACTGCGCCGGACTCATCCCTTTTTCGTATAGGACCACAGCCCCTCCAACGCACGTCCCGGACCGTTCAGGTAGGCCCGGCACTCCTCCGGCGCATCGCTCTCGAAGATCGAGACCATCCATTTCGGTCCGAAACGATAGATCCGATGCGACAGATCGGGACGCTCGAGCCGGTGCTCGGCAACGGCCCGGCGGGCGTTCTCCTCGGTGCTGTAAACACCCCAAACGACATAGGTTCGACCAGCCTGCATGCGGGCGACAGGAAGTGCGTCAGGCTGTTCCTCAACAGATTTCCCGGCCGCTGCGACCTCCGTCGCAGACAGACTCTCCACGGCTTCGGAACCCTCCCCGGTCGATTCCGCACCTCTCCCGGTCGGTTCCGCCGGCAGCAGCTCCGTCCCGACGACAGTATCCGCGGGAGCAGCTTCCGCAACAACGGCCTCCGCAACAAAATCTTCCGCAGCCGCAGCCTCGACCGCCGGCTTCTGCGACTCCGCACCCGAAAGCGCGAAAAGAACTTCGCCATCAGTTACCGCACCGGCAGCCGCCCGGTCGCGCGCGCCGTACCAGCGCACCCCGTAAACGACAAAGGCCGCCGCGATCAGGCCGCAGGTTGCCCAGAGCACCACGTGCGAACGCCTCGGACGCAGCGACAAAGGCTCCCGCCCCAAGGGAGAGAGCATCGCATCTAGCGGCTTGGCGGCGTTGAAATATCGGTGTTCGAGCCGCCCCACCCCTTCGATCTCAAGCCCCTCCGGCGTACGCACCTGCGCAAGCCAGCGGGCATAAATATCCTCGGCAGCCGCAAGGTCGCATCCCCCCGCGCGGGCGATCAGGTCGATCAGCGACTCCCCGTTCCGACCGGAGAGAAACGCCACCCGACGGCCGGGAGGCTCCAGGCAGCGGGACGATGTCCGCAGCGCGCTCCGGTATTCGGGAACGAACGAACCCACGTCGGGAAGCCACAGCGCCCGGCCGGAGACCAGTTCGTTGAAGACGATCTTGTTTACCTCCCCGCGCATCATTTCGTTCGCCGCTGTTTGGTGGCGCGTCCTGCGGTGCGTTCATCCGGACGGCAGGACGACAGGACGAGCGGGCCGCGCCGCATGCCCCGCCAAATGGACCAGATGCCCAGCAGGATGAAAGGAATACTCAGCAACTGACCCATATTGAAGAACATATTCTGTTCGAAACTCTCCTGGTCCATCTTCACGAACTCGATCAGGAAGCGGGTCAGGAAGATGCCGATCAATCCCACGCCGAACATGACCCCGGGATGCCGCCGGCCCATATCGCGGCCGTAATAGAGTATCGCCAGCACGACGAACACGGCGACGTAGCACAACGCCTCGTAAATCTGGGTCGGATGCTGTACGGGAATCTGCTCCAGGGGCAGGTTGCGGTAGAGCCGCACGAACTTGAATCCCCACGAAGCCTCCGTCGCGCAGCCGACGATCTCCGAATTGAACAGATTGCCCAGCCGGACGATGGCCCCGCCGATCGCCACAGGAATCATGATCCGGTCGAGTGACCAGACATAGGGCAGCCTGTTCTTGCGCGAGAAGAGCCACAGGCCGATCAGCAGGCCGATCGCCGCACCGTGGCTGGCCATCCCCCCGTTGCGGAAGCCGGTAACGATGGCCCAGGGATGGGTCAGGAAGTACTCCGGCTCGTAGAAGAGGCAATGCCCCAGCCGCGCGCCCAGAACCGTCGCCAGGATCCCGTAGAAGAAGATCGACTCGGAAACCTGCTGCGGCAGCCCCTCCCGCTTGCATACGCGGTCGAAGAAGAGCATGCCGCCCAGAATGGCCAAAGCCCACATGAGTCCGTAATAACGGATGTCGAAAGTTCCTATGGAAAAAAGTACGGGATCGAAATCCCACACTACGGTCATCGGTAATATCATGGCATCAAACGATTATTCGGTCCGACTTCCCGGCTCCACCCGTTTGAGGGTAAACGAGAAGGTCGTGCCCACACCCAGTTCGCTCCGCACGGTAATGCGTTCGCCGTGCGCCTCGACGATATGCTTGACGATCGCCAGACCGAGGCCCGTGCCGCCCTGCTCGCGCGAACGTCCCTTGTCCGTGCGGTAGAAGCGCTCGAAGATGCGCGGCACGTCCTCGCGGGCGATGCCCACGCCGTTGTCCTCGACCTCGACGAGAATCTTGTCCAGCAGGTCGCGGAACTTGATGCGCGTCTGCCCCCCTTCGCGGCCGTAGCGGATCGAGTTGATGATCAGATTGACCAGCACCTGACCGATGAAATGCTTGTCGGCACTGACCCAGAAGGGCGAAGGGAGGTTCTCGCCGCCCTTGACCTGAATCCGAATCCCCTTCTTGTCGGCCTCGATCTCGGCCTGCTCGGCGATCTCGCGCGTCATGGCCACGATGTCGAACGACTCCATCTTCATCCCCGCCATGTTGCTCTCCAGCTTGGAGATCGTATCCAGATCATTGACGATGTTGATCAGGCGGTCGATGCTCTTCTCCGTGCGTTCGAGGTACTTGCGGTTGATCAGGTCGTCCTCCAGGCCGCCGTCGAGCAGCGTGGAGATGTAGCCCTGGATGTTGAAAATCGGGGTCTTCAGTTCGTGGGCCACGTTGCCCAGATACTGCTTGCGGAAGGTCTCCGACTCCTTCAGGCGGGCGATCTCCCGGTCGTTGGTGTCGGCCCAGGCGGTCAGCTCCTCCGAAATGTTCTCGACGTGCTTGTCCTTGAGTTCGTCCAAAATTTCGCGCGTATGCACGTCGCGCGAAAAGACGATCGAATAGATGGGCTTCAGCTTGTAGGCCACGTACTTGCGGATGATGAAGAGCGTGAGCAGCGTCATGCCCACGAACACGCCGGCACCGACGCAGAGGGTCTTCCACCACACGGCCTCCGGCAGAGCCATCGCCACCGCCACCACGACCGCTGCCACCGCAGCCACCAGCAGCGAGGCGAACTCCTTGGTCTTGATTACGATCATTTCGCGTAGTTTTTCATAAGACGGGCGATGTACTTGCCGATGATGTCGAATTCGAGATTGACCACCGAACCGGGAACGATCCGGTTGAAGTTGGTGTTCTCATAGGTATAGGGGATGATCGCCACCTGAAAGCCGTTCGGCCGCGAATTGCAGACCGTAAGGCTCACGCCGTTTACCGCGACCGATCCCTTCTCGACGGTGCAGTTGTCGCCCGTCGGCTCGTATTCGAAGGTAAAGTACCAGCTCCCCTCGGCATCGTCCACGGCCGTGCAGACCGCCGTCTGATCGACGTGTCCCTGAACGATATGGCCGTCGAGCAGGGCATCGGGCCGCATCGCACGCTCGACATTGACCGTATCGCCGACCTGCAACAGGTCGAGGTTGCTGCGCTCGAGTGTCTCCTTCATGGCCGTCACGGAGTAGGTGTCGTCGGTCAGCTCGACCACCGTCAGGCACACGCCGTTGTGGGCGATGCTCTGGTCGATCTTCAGCTCCCCGCAGAAATCCGCACGGAAGGTAAACGTCTTATTCTGCTGTTCGGTGCGGATGCCGACCAAAACGACCGTCCGCTCCACAATTCCTGAAAACATAAAGCGTATCAAATTTTAATTTCCAACTTGCCGACCACCTGATAAACCTCCTCGACCTCCGACTTATCGACGAAGATGTCGTCGAAGCGCTCCCGATCGACGGCGACCAAACGCCACTCGGAATCCCGTTCCGAAGTGCGAACTATTCGCAAAGTTACGATTTTTTGACAAACCGCAAGATATTCCCGCCCGGGAATGATCGCGCCGGGATCTATTTTCTTCAGAA
>CAMWGZ010000062.1 GCA_947173915.1 uncultured Alistipes sp. | reverse complement strand
TCGCTGATCGACGGCAAGACCCCGTTTGTGATCGCCTTCTGGTCCACCACCTGCAAGCCCGGCATCAAGGAGCTGGATGCCATCAGCGAACAGATGATCGACTGGCTGGACGAAGCCGACTTCCGCGTGGCCGCCGTATCGGTGGATGACGCACGTTCCGTATCGCGCGCCAAGTCGCTGGCAGCCGGCCGCGGCTGGAAATCGTCGCTGATCCTGCTTTACGACCAGAATCAGGACTTCAAGCGTGCGCTCAACGTCAGCAACACGCCCCAGGTGTTCATCTTCGACAAGAACGGCAAGATGGTCTATTCGCACACGGGCTACGTTCCCGGCGGCGAGGCCGAGCTGATCGAGAAGATCAAGAAGCTGAAGTAATAAATCACGCTCCGAATCACTCAAAACAAGAAAACACTCGAAACGGATGAAGAAAATTGTACGAGCAGGTGCGCTGCTGACCGGCGCGCTGTTGTGGTACGGTACGAACGCCCACGCGGTCGTGCCCGGCACCGACCTGACGGAGGATCAGACCGCCGTCTCCTCGCTGGAGCTGGACAAGAAGAAGACCCCCGAAGACGAAGAATCGCGCCCCAAGCGCGACCTGGGCCATCTGAGCGGCAGCTTCGAGACCAACTCGATCTATTACGTAAAAGATAAGAAAACAGGCGCTAAGGTCCCCAAGAACCACTACGGATCGAACAACTTCCTGAAGGTCGATTACCAGCGCGGACGCCTTTCGGCGGGCATTCAGCTCGAATACTACCCCCATCCTCTGGTGGGCACGCCGGCTGAAAACTTCGAGTCGCTGCTCGAGGGCTTCGGCTGGGGCAACCTCGCCGGCAAGTACGTGGCATGGACCGACCGCAACTATTCGGTAACCGTCGGAGACTTCTACGAGCAGTTCGGCAGCGGCCTGGTGCTGCGCGCCTGGGAGGACCGCACGCTGGGCTTCAACAACTCGATCGTCGGCGGCCGCGTGACCTTCAACATCAAGGATATCGTCAGCGGCAAGGTGCTCTACGGCCTGCCCCGCTACTACATGATGTACGAGACCACCCAGATCGGCGGTGCCGACCTTTCGGTTTCGCTCTCGAACGCCATCGGCCTGCGCGACCACCAGCTCTCGATCGAAGGCAGCGTCGTGAACCGCCACTTCGACGGCAAGCCGGCCTGGTATAAGGAGATGGAGGAGACGTTCGAAAGCATCGGCGAAGAGGTACCATACAGCATGCCGCTCAACGTGCTGAGCTACTCGGCACGCCTGAATTACGAGTACAACGGCCTGCTGGCCAAGTTCGAGTATGTCGGCAAGAGCAAGGATGCCTACGTCGTGCCGCGTGACGGCGACTACTTCGACAAGAACGGCAACGCACAGCTGGTCGAACTGGGTTACAGCGGCGACGGTTACGCCGTATCGGCGCAGTTCCGCCGCATGCGCTACATGCAGAGCCTGATGTTCCGTCCCAACCAGTCGAGCGCCTCCGGCATTCTGCCCGGCAACACGATCAACTACATTCCGGCCTTCAGCACGCAGCACACCTACATGCTCGCGGGCCTGGATCCCAACGTGGCAATTTCGGAGGGCGAGATGGCCGGTCAGATCGATGCCTACTACACCTTCAAGCGCGGCACGGCCATCGGCGGCAAGCGCGGCATGAAGATCCACGCCAACTATGCGGTCTCCTACTCGCTCGACGGAGCGACGGCCGAGCCGAACGACCACTTCCGCTACCGCGACTTCTCGTTCGACATCGACAAGTCGTGGAACAAGCGTCTGCGCACAATCCTCTTCGTCTCGCTGCAGAAGAACGCGCTGCACAACATCGGCCACTACACCAAACAGAACGTCTTCGTTCTGGACGTAACCTATAAGTTCACGCCCAAATTCTCGCTGCGCGCCGACGTGGAGTACCTCTACGCCCCCGGCAGCAAGGAAAACGAGCTGGTCGCCGGCGACTGGGTTGCGGGACTCGTCGAAGCCAATTTCGCCCCGAAATGGAGCATCTTCGTACAGGACATGTACAACCTTGGCAATCCCGTCGAGAAACTCCACTACTACTCGGCCGGTGTCAGCTTTACCCACTCGTTCGCCCGCATCGCCCTTACCTACGGACGCAACCGCGAGGGTATGATCTGCTCGGGCGGTGTCTGCCGCCTGATGCCCGCCTACACGGGTGCGAACCTGGCGATGACGCTTACTTTCTAACGCACAAATATCAAAAATCAAGAGCATCAAATTATGAAATGGTATTCTAAATTCCTCAGCTGCGCGACCGCATGCGCCGCACTGCTCGCAACCGCATCGCTGAGCGCCTGCAGCGACGACAATGAGGGTCCCGCACAAGGCCTGGTACTGACCGCCACTCCCACGACCTTCGTGGCAGGCGAGGGCAACACCGCCTTCAAGGTAACTTTCGAGGGTCAGGACGTAACCTCCGCAGCCGAAATCTCGACCTCCGGCACGAAGGTCGAGAACGCTTCGTGGACC
This sequence comes from uncultured Alistipes sp., assembly GCA_947173915.1. Taxonomy (GTDB): domain Bacteria; phylum Bacteroidota; class Bacteroidia; order Bacteroidales; family Rikenellaceae; genus Alistipes. The sequence continues at coordinate 4,667 of CAMWGZ010000062.1, read as the reverse complement.
ACTTCGACGGCCGGCACCTACAAGTTCACGGCCGCCTACGAGGGCAAAACCTCCAACGAGGTCACGGTAACCGTCACGGAAAACGAAGGTGGCAACTCCGAAGTCGGCAAATATTTCCGCTACGTACTGCTCAACAAGTTCACGCAGGTAACCTGCACCTTCTGCGCCGTTGCCGAAAGCAACCTCCGCTCGCTCACTCCCGAAGAGCAGGAGCAGTTCCTCACGATCGCCGTTCACCGCGAAGACCGACTGAGCTGTGTCGAGGGCAATAGCTTCGGTGCCTCGATGGGTGCGACGACCTATCCGACCTGGTTCTTCAACATGAAGAAGACGGAGGCTTACACCGGATCGGACGCACTGGCCGCCAGCATTCTCCGCAGCAAGCTGCTCCTCGCCAATTCGAGAAACCCGTCGCTTTGCGGTGTCAAGGCCGAATCCACGATAGAGGGTACGACGGCTAAGGTCAAGGCGACGGTCGATTTCCTGAAAGCCGCCAACTTCAGAATCGTCTGCGTGCTGACCGAGAACGGTCTGCCCAGAAAACCGAACAGCACCGAGACGCTGGAGGTCTTCGACAACGTGCTGCGCGCTGCCGCAAACGGTGCCGATGGCAAAAAGCTCAGCCTGTTCGCGAACGGCCAGCTGGTAGAGGTTACCGAGCCGGGCGAGCAGGAGTTCGAGTTCAGCGTCGAGATGAAGGATGAATGGAAGAAGGAGAACTGCGAATTCGTGATCTACGTACTCCACGAACAGGCTGTCGATAAATCCTATCTGATGAACAACGGTGCCGTTTGCCGCGTCGGCGAATCGGTGGATTACCGCCTGGCAAAATAACCGTCCCGAAATCGGGGTTCACACAAAAAGGAGGTGTATCGCGTTCGGCGATACACCTCCTTTTTGTGTGTCCGGAGCAACGAACCGGCAGCATGCCGCCTCCGCACACACCCCGCCCGGGGCCTTGCGAATCCCGAAATTTGTGACTATCTTGCGAGGCTATGAACGACCAAATGAAACAACCCGTCATCCGCCTTACCAAAGAGTTCTCGTTCGAGGCGGCTCACGCCCTGGAGGGCTACGACGGCCTCTGCCGCGAGATTCACGGTCACTCCTACCGTCTTTTCGTTACCGTCAAGGGCACGCCCTGCGACGAGGAGAGGAATCCCAAATACGGCATGGTGCTCGACTTCGGCGAACTCAAGCGCATCGTGAACGAACAGATCCTCTCCCGCCTGGACCACGCCTTCGTCATGCGGCGCTCGCCCCGCAGCCTCGAACTCGCGGAGCGGCTCGCCGGACGCTTCTCGCGCATCGAGATGACCGATTACCAGCCCACCTGCGAGAACATGCTGGCCGACTTCGCCGCACGGCTCCGGGCGCATCTTCCCGCGCACGTCGCGCTGCACGCCCTGCGGCTCCACGAAACGGCCACCTCCTATGCCGAATGGCTGGCCGACGACAACCGATAACGGCCCGGGGAACCCCTCGCGCCGCAAGCACCTGCGATTTACCATGAAGAAATTGTTCCTCGTCGATGCCTACGCATTGATTTTCAAATATTACTACGCCTTTCTGAGCCGCCCGATGCGCAACCGCGCGGGCATGAACACCTCGGTCGTCTTCGGCTTCACGAAATTCCTGCGCGACATCCAGAAGCGCGAGCGCCCCGATCTGCTGGGCGTAGCGTTCGACCCGAAGGGAGGCAGCTTCCGCCGCGAGATATTCCCCGAGTACAAGGCCAACCGGGCCGAGACTCCCGAGGATATCCTGCGCTCGATACCCTATGTCAAGCGCATCGTCGAGGCGATGTGCATCCCCGTGCTGGAGGTCCCGGGCTACGAGGCTGACGACGTGATCGGCACCCTCTCCCGCAAGGGTGCCGAGGCCGGCTACGAGGTCTATATGGTCACTCCGGACAAGGACTACGGCCAGCTGGTCGGCGACCGCTGCCGCATCTACAAACAGAAAGGCGACGGCGTGGAGATCATCGACCGGGAGGCGATCCGCCAGAAGTACGGCATCGACGATCCGCAGCTCGTGCGCGACATCCTGGCCCTCTGGGGCGACGCTTCGGACAACATTCCGGGGGTGCCGGGCATCGGCGAGAAGACCGCCTGCCGCCTGGTGCAGGAGTGGGGCACGGTGGAGAACATCCTCGCCAATGCGGAGCGCATCAAGGGCCGCCAGGGGGAGAAGATCGCTGCCTGGAGCGAGAAGCTGCTGCTGGCCAAGCGGCTCACGACCATCTGCCTCGACGTGCCCATCGAGTTCCGGGAGGAGGACCTGACGGTCTGCGCGCCGAAGATCGACCAGTTGCGTGCCCTCTTCGCCGAGCTGGAGTTCCGCATGTTCCAGGACGACCTGGGCAACGTCGCGCCGCCCGAACCGCTGCCCGACCGGCCGCGCCAGGAGGCCCAGACCCAGCTGGCCGAGGTCGCCCGCGCCAAGTCGGCGGCCGCACGCAAGGCCGCACTGGAGGGGCAGGGCGATCTCTTCGCCCCCGCACCCCAAACAACCCCTGCGGCCGCGGAGAGCGCTCCGCAGGCTACGTCTTCCGATGCCGGCGGCGACGCTCCGTCCGAACCGGCAACGGCCCAGACGACACCTCACAGCTACACGATCGTGCGCAGCGCCGCCGAACTGCGGGAGCTGCTCGCGCAGATCGCCCGATACCCCGAGTTCTGTTTCGACACCGAGACCACCGGCATCGACACCTTCAACGACCGGATCGTCGGCCTTTCGCTCGCCGTGCGGCCCCACGAGGCGTGGTACGTCCCCTTCAGCGAGGCCGATACGGCCGAATACGCCGCCCTGCTGCAACCGCTCTTCGCCGACGAACGCATCGCCAAGATCGGCCAGAACATCAAGTTCGACCTGATGGTCCTCGCCCGCATCGGCGTGGAGGTGCGCGGACGGCTCTACGACACGATGATCCTCCACTACCTGCTCGACCCCGAGTCGCGTCACAACATGGACGCGCTGGCGCTCCGCTACCTCGACTACCGCCCCATCCCGATCGAGACGCTCATCGGCCGGGGTGCCCGCCAGCTGACGATGGACCTGATCGCCCTCGACCGCGTGGCCGAGTATGCGGCGGAGGATGCCGACGTGACGATGCGGCTCAAGCAGTGCCTCTGGCCGATGGTCGAGGAGCTGGGACTCGGGAAGCTCTACCTCGAAATCGAGGAGCCGATGATCCGCGTGCTGGCCGAAATCGAAACGGCCGGCGTACGCATCGACACGCAGGCGCTGGCCGAATATGCCGTCGAGCTGAACGGCACGCTCGCCCGCCTGGAGGCCGACGTGCGCCGCCTGGCCGACGAGCCGACGCTCAACATCAACTCGACCCGCCAGCTGGGCGAAGTGCTCTTCGGCAAGCTGCGCATCGCCGAGAAGCCGAAGATGACCAAGACCCGCCAGTTCTCAACCGAGGAGGAGTACCTCCAGACCTTCGCCCCCCGCCACGAGATCGTGCGCCGCATCCTCGACTACCGGGGTGTGAAGAAACTGCTCTCGACCTATGTCGAGGCGCTCCCGCTGCTGGTCAATCCCACGACGGGGAAGATTCACACCTCCTTCAATCAGGCCGTTACCGCCACCGGGCGGCTCTCCTCGACCAATCCGAACCTCCAGAACATCCCCGTGCGCGACGAGCTGGGCCGCCGCATCCGCCGAGCCTTCATCCCCTCCGACGGGGAGCACCTGCTTCTCTCGGCCGACTACAGCCAGGTGGAGCTGCGCCTGATGGCCCACCTGAGCGGGGACGAAGCGCTGATCGCCGCCTTCGAGCACGACGAGGACGTTCATGCCGCAACGGCCGCCCGCCTCTTCGGCAAGGAGATCGACGCGATCGATGCCGACGAGCGGCGCAAGGCCAAGACCGCCAACTTCGGCATCATCTACGGCATCTCCTCCTTCGGGCTGAGCCAGCGGCTCGACATCCCCCGCAAGGAGGCCAAGGAGCTTATCGACGGCTACTTCGCCTCCTACCCCAAGGTCAAGGAGTACATGGACCGGGTGGTCGCTCAGGCCAAGAGCGACGGCTACGTGGCGACGATCTTCGGCCGCCGCCGCTACCTGAACGACATCGCCTCGCGCAACGCCGTCGCCCGCGGACTGGCCGAACGCAACGCCGTGAACGCCCCGATCCAGGGCAGTGCGGCCGACATCATGAAACTGGCGATGATCCGCGTGAGCCGCCGCTTCCGCGAGGAGGGCATCCGCTCGAAGGTAATCCTCCAGGTCCACGACGAACTGGTCGTCGATATGCTCCGCTCGGAGCAGGAGCGCGTGGTGGCCATCGTCCGGGAGTCGATGGAGGCGGCCGCCTCGCTGCGCGTACGGCTGTCGGTCGATTGCGGCATCGGCGAAAACTGGCTCGAAGCCCACTGACGCGCCCGACCTCCCAAAAGCCGGTAGAAACCGACGGCCGCATGTCGTTGTTCGACATGCGGCCGTCGCATTATATGAAGTCTTGGGGTTCTTTACCAAGCGGGAGTCGCGCAGGACAGCGCAGCAGCTCGGTTCGCAGATCAGCAACGGCCTGAAGCGGCACGCCGCCGCAACTCGCTGGCAGACAAAAGAAAAGAGGATTGATTTTTCAATCCTCTTTTCTTGAGCGGAAAACGAGACTCGAACTCGCGACCCCAACCTTGGCAAGGTTGTGCTCT
>CAMWGZ010000061.1 GCA_947173915.1 uncultured Alistipes sp. | reverse complement strand
GACACCATCTTCGGCGTCACGTTCATGGTCATCGCCCCCGAGCACGAGTGGGTCGAAGCGCTTACCGCTCCGCAGCAGAAAGAGGCCGTCGAAGCCTACATCGCCCAGGCGAAGAAGCGCTCGGAGCGCGAACGCATCGCCGAGACGCGGCGCGTGAGCGGCGTGGCGACGGGATCGTTCGCCATCAACCCCTTCACGGGCAAGGCGATCCCCATCTACATTTCCGACTACGTACTGGCCGGCTACGGCACGGGAGCCATCATGGCCGTCCCGGCGCACGACTCGCGCGACTACGCCTTCGCCCGCCACTTCGGACTCGACATCGTGCCGGTGGTCGCGGGCGGCGACCTGGAGAAGGAGTCCTACGATGCCAAATCGGGCAAACTCATCAACTCCGACTTCCTCGACGGACTCGAGGTCAAGGAGGCGATCGTCCGCATGCTCGCCGAGATCGAAAGTCGCGGCCTGGGCCGCCGGCTGGTCAATTACCGCCTGCGCGACGCCATCTTCTCGCGCCAGCGCTACTGGGGCGAGCCTTTCCCGATCTACTACAAGGACGACACGGCCTACCCGCTCTCCGAGGAGCGGCTGCCGCTCGAACTGCCTCCGATCGACAACTTCGGCCCCACGGCCGAGGGCGAGCCGCCGCTGGCCCGCGTCAGGGAGTGGTGCACTGCGGAGGGCCATCCGTTCGAACTCTCGACCATGCCGGGCTTCGCCGGATCGTCGGCCTACTACCTGCGCTACATGGATCCGCATAACGACCGGGCGCTGGTGGGCCGCGCCGCCAACGAATACTGGCGCAACGTCGATCTCTACGTGGGCGGCATCGAACACGCCACTGGCCACCTGATGTACTCCCGCTTCTGGAACATGTTCCTCTACGATCTGGGCTACGTCTGCGAGCCGGAGCCGTTCAAGAAGCTGGTCAATCAGGGCATGATCCAGGGCCGCTCGAACTTCGTCTATCGCGAGGTCGGCACCAACCGATTCATCTCGCTGGGGCTCAAGGACCGATACCAGACCCAGGAGATCCACGTCGATGTCAATATCGTGCACAACGACCAGCTCGATCTCGATGCCTTCCGCGCCTGGCGGCCCGAGTTCCGCGATGCGGAATTCGTGCTCGAAGAGGGCAAATACATTTGCGGCTGGGCCGTAGAGAAGATGTCGAAGTCGATGTATAACGTCGTGAACCCCGACCATATCGTCGAGAACTACGGCGCCGACACGCTCCGCATGTACGAAATGTTCCTCGGTCCGCTCGAGCAGTCGAAGCCCTGGGACACCAACGGCATCGACGGCGTGCACAAGTTCCTGCGCCGCTTCTGGGCGCTCTTCTACGACCGCAGCGGCAACCTCCTGGTCAAAGACGAGCCGGCGACCGAGAAGGAGCTGAAGACCCTCCACAAGACCATCAAAAAGGTCCGCGAGGATATCGAGAACTTCTCGTTCAACACCTCGGTGGCGGCCTTCATGATCTGCCTCAACGAGCTGAGCGGCTGCTCCAAGCGCGAGATTCTCGAACCGCTGACCGTGCTGCTCGCCCCATTCGCCCCGCACATCACCGAAGAGCTGTGGCACCGGGCGCTGGGCCACGACACGACCGTCTGCGATGCCGCCTACCCCGTCTGCGAGGAGCGCTACCTTACCGAAAGCTCGTTCGCCTATCCGGTCTCGATCAACGGCAAGATGCGCTTCAAGAAGGAGTATGCGCTGACGCTCTCCCCGGCCGAGATCCAGGCCGACGTGGTGCGCACGGAAGAGGCGCAGAAGTGGCTCGCGGGAGCCGCCCCGAAGAAGATCATCGTGGTGCCGGGCAAGATCATCAACATCGTGATCTGACGACACTCCCTGCAAAAGAAAAACCCCTCTTTCCGGAGGGGTTTTTCTTTTGCGGAGCGGCGCGGCCCTTTCGAACCGGGAGGCTTCCTGCCGAAAGCGGAGCCGCCCTACGGCCGCCCATCGACCGGCTTGCGCACCAGATAGATAAGATCGTCGGTCAGGGCGAAGCGACGACGGGCATCCCCGCCGAGCGAGGCGGCGAAGTCGATCTCCTCGGCCTCGAATCCGGCGGAGCGCAGCCGTTCGACATAGTCGCGCCCATAGACGCGCCGGTGGTCGTACTGCCCGAAGAGCCGCGTCCGCTCCCCGGGATCGGTAATCGAGTCGTCCTCGAAGGTTTCGGCGCGCGCGGGATCGACCGGCGAGAGCAGGATCCCCCAGCCGCCGGGGCGGAGGATGCGGTAAAGTTCGCGCAACGCCCGGCGGTCATCGGCGACGTGCTCGAGAATATGGTTGCATATCACCGCACCGGCATACCTCTCCTCCAGCGGAATCCGCTGCACGTCGAAATGCAGCTCCGCGAGCGGACTTTCGAGATCGGCCGTCACATAGCGCTCCGGCACCTCCCGGTAGAACTTCCGCAGCCGCTTGCGCAGCGAGACCTCCGGGGCGATATGGAGCAGGCGGGGCCGGTCGGCCAGCAGCTCCGGCCGGCTGCGCAGATAGAGCCACAGCAGCCGGTGGCGTTCGAGCGAGAGGCAGCGGGGGCAGAGCGCATTGCTCCGCGAGCGGACATAGCCGTAGGGAAGAAAGCGCCGCCGCTTCGCTCCGCAAACCGGACACTCCACCCCGCGGCCGAGGTAAAGTAAGCCGAGCAGCGGCACGAGCGCCCCGGCGAGGCGTTGCAGCAGGGGGCGCGGCAGGCTGTTGAGCGTCCAGCGGATCAGTCGTTTCATGCTACCCGACGATTTTCTGAAGCTCCTCCTCCGTCTTGCGCAGCCGCTCCTTGCAGCGGGCGATCAGTTCGGTGGCCCGCTTCACTTCGCGGGTCAGCTCATCGACGGTCATCTCTTCGCGGCGGAAGCGGTCGAGAATACGCTCGATCTCGGCCATCGCCTCGGTATAGGCGGCTTGTTTGGTTCGGGTCGTTGCCATACTGATGTATTCGGAATTAATGCGAAGCCCGGCCGGGCCGGGAACTCCCCGCAAAATTAGGAAAAGTTCGCGAAGCGGCGCGAAAATCGCCGCACATTTCGCAAGAAACAAAAAACCGCGCATCCCGGTCTCCCCGGAATGCGCGGCCGCACCGTACCGGCGACGAAGTGCCGCCTACTTCTTGTTGAAAAGATTCATCGTCCGCTCGGCCCCGATCGCCGCGAACGAGAGGATCGCATCGCCGAAATACTTGAGCCGCGCAGGCATCGCCTCGCGCTCTTCGGCCGTCCACTCGCCCAGCACGTAATCGACCTGGTGCCCGCGCGGGAAGTCGCCCCCGATGCCGAAGCGGATGCGGCTGTAAGCCTCCGTCCCGAGCAGTTCGGTAATGTTCTTCAGGCCGTTGTGCCCTCCGGCACTCCCTTTGGTGCGCATGCGGAAGGTGCCGAACGGCAGGGCGATGTCATCGACGACGACCAGCAGGTTCTCGACCGGAATCTTCTCCGCCTCGAGCCAGTAGCGCACGGCCTTTCCCGAGAGGTTCATGTAGGTCGAGGGCTTGAGCAGCGTGAGCGCATGGCCCCGGCTGCGGAGCGTGGCCACCGCACCGTAACGGCCGGTGGAAAAAGCGATGTTGGATGCCTCGGCCAAGGCATCCAACACTTTGAATCCAATGTTGTGCCGGGTATCGGCGTATTCCGCACCGATGTTGCCCAGTCCAACGATCAGGTATTTCATCCGCGTAATCCGTTAAGATTAGCGGCCGGCGTTCTCCGCACCGCGCGAGGCACGGGTAACGCGAACGGCGCAGACGGCCGTCGTCGCCGGCGTAACGAACTTCAGGTCCTCGAACTTCAGGTCGCCTACGAAGATCGTCTTGCCCACGCCCAGCGGGGTAACATCGACCACGATCTCGTCGGGCAGCTTGTCCACCAGTGCGCTGACGACCAGCTTGCGGGCCGACAGAACCAGCTTACCGCCGATCTTGACACCCTCGGCGTTACCGGTAAGGCGCACGGGAATGGCGATGGCGACGGGCTTGCCCTCCTGCACGCGCAGGAAGTCCATGTGGAGGATCTCCTCACGAACGGGGTGGAACTGCGTGTCGCGCAGCACGGCCTTCTCGACCTTGCCGTCGATCGTCAGCTCGACGATGTAGGAGTTGGGGGTGTAGATCAGCGGTTTTACCGACTTGGGATCTACCGAGAACGAAACGGTCTCGCCGCCGCCGTAGAGCACTGCGGGGATCAGACCTTCGCGACGGACCGCCTTGGCGGCCTTCTTGCCGTACTCATTGCGTTTTACGGCATTGATCTGGATGGTTTTCATCGAATGTTGTTTTTTAGTTTGTTATAACCTCGGGCGTTACTCAGTCCGCTCCGCCGACGGCGGGGGCGGCCCCCATGAACGCTTGCGGGGCCAAAGGTAGGTTTTTTTTCGGGAAAACCAAAACTTTCCGACGACGAACCGCTTCGTTTCCGGCCGGTTACCCCGCCGCTGCGGCTCAGCGGCGGAGGATCAACCCGCCGGCGATCGTCACCCGCCGGAGTACGTTGCCGCGGGGATCGTACTCGGGATAGCGGTCGGCACAGGCATCGAGGTGATCGGAGAGCCGGCGCAACAGCGCTGCCAGACGGCTGCGCTGCGCCTTGCGGCTGCGGAGAAGCGCCTCCGCATCGGCCGTCCTGTCGCCCGACGCGCTACAAAGTCCCGTCCCTCCCGCGCCGCACCGCAGGTCGAGCAGCGGCTGCATCCCGAACCGCACGGCCGCAGCGGCGGCCGGGAGCACGTAATCGCGGCGCAGAGCAGGGTATTTCCCTTCGAGAAGGCTCCGCCAGAGATCCGCTCCGGTCACGGGGAGCAGCATGCGGGCCTCGGCGGCCGCAATGTCGGCCCGGCCGATCGAGTCGGGCGGCAAATAGCCCGTGTCGGCGAAGGCGAGGTCGATGACCTCGCCCGGAGTGATCAGCGTATTGAGATTCATATCGGTCATTCGATGCTGCGGATGTTGTACTTGGCGATTTCCGAGAGGTAATACTGCTGGCGCTCGTCGTCGGGATCGTAATCCAGCCCGTCGGCCCGCCGCGCCTCCCACACCTTCATATAGATGGGTTTGGAGCGGGTCGGCGGACGATTGACGATCTCCAGCGACGAGGCATCCGCGCCGAGGCGCGTGCGCAGGATCTCGCGGATGGGTTCGAGCAGTTCGGCCTGCTCGCCGAGGATGACGGTGTTGAGCGCTATCTCGTACTCGTGCAGGATCCGTTCGGCGTTGAACCCCGAGGCGTAGTCCAGTCCGCTCAGCGTGCGGAACCACGAATGGGCCACCACGATGTCGGAGGTCGCCTGCTCGTGCAACGCACGCCAGTCGCCCTCGTTCTGCGAGGCGATCGGAATGAAACGCGAATTGTCCTGCTCGGCCCCCTCGCGCAGCACGAACATTACCTGCCCGGGACGGCCGGCGAACCGCTCCTCGGCCGTGCGCATGACCCGCTCGGCTTCGGCCTCGTCGCCGGCCGAGGCATCGAGCATCATCACGCCCGAGAGCTGGAACGAGTTGTCGAGCCGCGAAATGTTCCAGCGATCGGTCTTGTAGGCGATGGCCGAAACGTTGAGTCCGGCGATATAGGGCGGCACGCCGTAGTGTGCGAACGACGGTTCGTAATCCTTGTAGTGGACCACGGCCCGCAGCGTCCCGTCCTCCTGCCGCCCGAACGAGGGGTAGAGGGGCAGCGTGCGCGCCTCCGCCGCCGAGAAGCGGCTCCAGTCGTGGTGCAGCAGCACGTGCTGCGAGTCACGCGCCACGCGGCAACGCGAAGCGTCCTGATGGTACAGCGCGAGGAAGGAACCCCGCTCGTCGGTCACCGCCTCGAGGAAGGCATTGCCGAAAAGCGACTTGTCGAAGGCCAGCTTGTTGAGCACCTGCCGCAGCGACTCGCCCGCGCCGTTTGCCCGCGCGACGAAGCGCGCGAGCAAAGGCTGGGCGGGATCGCAGACGAATCCCTTGCCGGATATGTAGTCGGCCTTGTCGTTGATGATGCGGCGGTGGGTGGTCGAGCGGCGCGACATCAGCGCCAGGGCCGTCGGGAAAAGATTGTCGTCGCCCCACCTCCAAAACTTGTCGCTCTCGACCCGCCGGCCTCCGGAGAGGAGGTAGGGATCCTCCTCCCGGACGGCCCGCACCGCAGCCCTGCCGATTTTAGTTGCCTTATTCATCGCTGCAACGGCTTACATTCGATAGGCGAACGACACCAAACCCTCGTCCAGCACGTCGCAGCCGGCCATGAAGACGGCACGCTGGCGGTTCTCCATCTCGTCGGGGTTGTACCACATGCGGATCTCGTTGCCCGGGAAGTCGGCCGTATTGACGGCGAGCGTCAGGTTGCGTCGGTCGGTCAGGATGCAGAACGATTTGGGCACCAGCGACGAGGCCCCGAGTGCGGCCAGGTAGGAGGAGATGCGCGTATCGACCACCGGAATGCCGTGGTAGAGCAGCTCCTTGCGTCCGTTGATGTAATCGGTGTAGGCCCCGTCGGTGCTCATCCCGTCCAGGTGCTTCTCGTAGGCCTCGTGGATGTCCGACGAGACGAAGTAGGCCAGCTGCCCCTCGGCCTTGAGGTCCTTGAGCCGCTCGTCCGCATTGCTCCAGAGGTCGTCGAAGAGCGCCACCGAAGCCCCGGGAGTCTTCATCGCATCGGAATCATAATTATAGGTATAGACCTTGTTGGCATTGGAATAGAGCGTCACGGTCTTGAGGAATCCGTCGAAGGTGTTGGGTCCGTCGGCCGCCGACGTGTCGCCCACCCACATGGTCGCACGGATGCTCTCGGCGATGGCCCGCTTGAAGAGCGCCGTCTCGGCCTCTTCGAGCTCGGTGCCCGAGAGATCGTCCATGTTCACGTCGGCGCGGTTGGTAATCAACTCGTAAACGAGCGAGAAGTAGTCGGCGGCCGAATAACCCAGCTCGGCCTTCACGCGGTGGAGGCGGATCGTCTTCTGCAACTTGCGGGCGGCATCGCCTCCGCTCCAGCCTCCGGCGGTGTATTTCTGAAGCACGTTGCTGCGCGGCTCCCACATCTGCACGGTGGTCGGCACCGGCATGTTGTAGAGCACGCGCACGCCCAGATCGAGGGCCGAAGGGCCGCTCAGCATCGGACGGAAAAATATGGTTTCCAGATTTTTGCCTGTGTAGGTCTTGGCATTTTCGAGTGCACTCATGTTGGTTGTGTGTTTGAAGTTGTCATGAGATGTG
>CAMWGZ010000060.1 GCA_947173915.1 uncultured Alistipes sp. | reverse complement strand
GTCTATTATCTGGCCGACGACCTGCTGATCGCCTCGTTCGACCTGCACGACGCGATGCCGGCCCAGCACTCCGGCTTTTCGGCGATCATCGTGGTAAGCGGGACGGTCCGTCTGTCGATCGACACCGCCGAATACGAGGCGGGGATCGATACGATCGTCTTCGTCAGTCCCGGACAGGTGCTCCGCATCGTCTCCAGTACGGAGGATGCGACCGCGTTCCTGTTCGCCTGCTCGCAGCCTTTCCTGCGGGAGGTGCAGATCGACCTTTCGGCCTCGCTGCCCGTTTACATGCGGCTGGGCAAGCAGCCCTGCCTGAAGATCTCCCCGCAGGACACGCAGGAGATCCGCCAGGGCTTCCAGTTCCTCAAGACGATCCTGCGCAGCGACAAGGAGCATTACCGCGAGGAGATCATCCGCTCGCTCTTCACGGCGATCTTCTACCTGATTGTCGAGCTGAACATGCGCGACCGCAAGCAGACCGTGCGGCGGGGGCGCGCCGAAGTGATCTTCGGCGAGTTCATGCAGCTGCTCGAACAGTACCGCAAGCGGGAGCGTAACGTGGCTTTCTATGCCCGGCAGCTCAACATCACGCCGAAATACCTCTCCACCGTCGCCAAGAACGTCAGCGGCAAGACGGCCGCCTGCTGGATCGACGAGTCGGTGGTGCTCGAAGCCAAGAGCCTGCTGCGCTACTCGGGCATGAGCATTCAGGAGATCGCCTATGCGCTGAACTTCTCGTCGCAATCCTTCTTCGGCAAATATTTCAAGCAGCATACCGGTTACAGCCCCTCGCGCTTCAAGCGCAAGGGCGACTGACCGTCGCGACAGGAAAATCCGCCCGTACGATTGAGCCGTACGGGCGGATTTTTCGTCTTCTTTCGGGGTGCGGACTATGCGCACTCGGCCGGAACCGGCTCCCCGCGGCCTGCCTCGGGGCAGCGTGCCGCTGCGGCGCGCCGCAGTTCGATCTCGAAGTCGGAGAGTACGTTCATGTAGTTGATGAAAGCGTCGTAGGACGATTCGTAGGGGTTGAAGTAGGCGTGCACGTCTCCGTCGGAGAGCCATTTGGTCGCCATGTAATAGAAGTGGTCGGAGGTCTGCATGAAGTTCCACACGTGGTCGAAGTCGGGGCTGTCGAGCTGTCGCAGCAGCGGCCGGAGCGCGTAGAGCTTCGAGAAGGCCTCGTTCTGCATCTCGTTGCCGAGCCAGGCCGTCACGTCGCGCTCCTCGTCGGCCCACGACATGACGTGGGGGGAGTGGAGCACGGCGACGGGCCGATGGGCCTCGGCCGCTTCGCTGACCGTTGCGAATTGCAGCTCCCTGTGTGCGAGGACGGCCGGGACGAGCGCCTTCATGAAGTCGAAGATGCCCGTGTCGGCGTGCTGGTGCTCGCCGAAGGTCTCGTAGTCCATGAAGAGGTTGATGACCTCGCCCTGCTGCTCCCCGTCGGCGAGCCAGCCGGCATACTTGTCGGCCGTCAGGGGCCACTGGTCCCACTCCCGGTTCGAGAAGCGGAAGGCGATGTCGTCCGAGAGCTTGTAGTTGCGCAGCAGCAGACGCAGCCGCTGGTCGAGGGGGTTGGCATAGACGAAGTCGGGCGACTTCCAGCCCATGACGTGGCGGGCGCCTTCGGCCAGCATCGTCCGGAAGCCCATCTCGGCCACGTCGGCACCGATGCGGTCGGAGTAGATCAGCTCGGTGTTGCGGAATGCGGCGGGTGTCACGCCGAACTCCTCCTGCATCAGGCGGGTGTGGAGCGCCACCTGCTGGCGGAAGTCCTCTTTCGAGGCGAGCGAGGCGAGCGAATGGGAATAGGTCTCGCCCAGAAACTCGACGCACCCCGTGCGGGCCAGGTTACGGAACGATTCGAGTACCTCGGGGGCATAGAGCCGCATCTGCTCGACGGCCGAACCCGTGATCGAGAAAGTGCAGCGGAAGCGTCCTTCGCTCTCCCGAATCATGTTGAGCAGCAGGTTGTTCATCGGGAGATAGCAGCGGCGTGCCACCTGTTGCATGATCGACCGGTTCGACAGTTCGTCCAGGTAGTTGTGGTCCTGGCCCATGTCGAAGAACCGGTAGCGCTTCAGCCGTCGGGGTTGATGCACCTGAAAATAGAAACAAATCGTCTTCATATCCGTAATTTTTTATCACATCCGTTTTGGGGGCTTCGGCTCCGTATCGGGACGGAGCCGCACCTCACTTGAAAATTCCGTGCCGTCCGGGCGGCGGTCGCAGCCCTCGCGCTTCGGCGACGGGATGGCCGGTCAGGCTTCCGCCTCGGCGACGGCCGCTTCATAGACGGCCTTGATCTTGGCGGCCGCGCTGCTCCATTTGAGTCCGTTTACCTCTTCGAGTCCCTTCGTGGCGAACATGCGTCCCAGGGCGGGGTAGGAGATCAGTCCGTAGATGGCATCGGCCAGCGCATCGACATCCCAGTAATTGATCTTCACGGCGTAGTCGAGCACTTCGGCCACGCCGCTCTGGCGCGAGATGATGACCGGCACACCCGAGCGCATCGCTTCGAGCGGCGAGATGCCGAACGGCTCCGAGACGGAGGGCATCACATAGACATCCGATAGGCGGAACATGCGCTGCACCTCCTCGCCCCGCAGGAACCCCGTGAAGTGGAAACGGTCGGCGATGCCCAGGCGCGCGACGCGACGCACCACGTGCTGCATCATGTCGCCCGAGCCGGCCATCACGAAGCGGACGTTCGGCACGCGGGCCAGCACCTTGGCCGCCGCCTCGACGAAGTAGTCGGGCCCCTTCTGGTAGGTGATGCGCCCCAGGAAGGTCACGATCTTCTCATCGACGCTCCGTTCGGGAGCCTTCTCCTCTTTCGTGCCGAACCGCACGGCGTTGTGTACCGTGACCACCTTGCGCGCCTCGATCCCGTAACGCTCCACCACGATGCGGCGCGTGAGGTCCGAGACGGCGATTACCCGGTCGGCGGCCTGCATGCCGGCCTTCTCTATGTCATAGACCTGGCGGTTCACGTTCTCGCCGCTGCGGTCGTACTCGGTGGCGTGCATGTGGACCACCCGCGGGTTGCCCGAGACCCGCTTGGCGGCGATGCCGGCGAAGTAGGTCAGCCAGTCGTGGGCGTGGATCACGTCGAACTGCCCTTCCAGGTCGCGGGCCACCTGCGCCGCCACCATCGCGTAGCGGGCAACCTCCTCCATGAGGTTGGCTCCGTACTTGCCCGAGAAGGTGTAGCGCTTGCGCCACAGGTCGGTCTCGCGGCGGGTTTCGCCGCGGCGCACGAATTCGTCGTGATAGACGGCGTACTCCTCCGGCGAGATATAGGGGACCATGTTCGAGTCGATGTGGATGAACGACACCTTGTCGAGGAACTCCGTCGAGAACTCCTGCTCCCGGCCGCCGAGGGTCTCCACGTCGCTGGCATTGACCACGCGGACGAACCGCTGGTCCTCGTCGCCGTAGGCGCGGGGCACCACGAAAATGACCTCCACGTCGTTGCGGGCCAGTCCCCGCGTCATTCCGTAGCAGGCCGTGCCGAGTCCGCCCGCGATATGGGGCGGAAATTCCCAGCCGAACATCAACACTCTCATAACCGTTTCTCTTTATTCGTTTCCTTACTCTCCGCCGGCTCCGCAGCGGGACCTGCGCCCCACCGTTCGACCAGCTCCCGGATCATCAGCACCGCTCCGACGCTCCAGGCCGAAGAGATCGCTCCCCGGGGTGCGTGCGGCGGATCGCCGTCGAAGACCTCGTTGATCGACCCGATGCCGTAGCTCTGGATCTGCTCGCCGAAGTTGTCGAGCAGCTTTTCCGCCCGGGGCAGGAAGTCCGCGCCGTTGAGGTCGAACTCCCCCTTGACGTAGAACCACAGGGGCCAGACCCACACCGCGCCGTTCATCGAGGCCTCGGCCCGGGTCGCCGGGTCGCCCTCGCAGCGGCTCTTGTAGCGCGGGTTGCGGGGCGAGAGCGAGCGCAGTCCGACCGGTGTGAGCAGGTGCTGTTGCAAGGTGCGGAGCACGGCCGCCTGCCGGCGTTCGTCGAGCATCTTGTAGTCCAGGCCGACCGCCACGGCCATTGCTGGGCGGATGAACGGGCAGGCCCCTTCCCGCCCGACGAAGTCGGCCAGGCACTCCTGCTCCTCGATCCAGAAGAGCCGCTCGAACGATTCGCGGATCCGTGCGGGCCACTGCTCCCAGCGGTGTACGAACTCCTTGTCGCCGAAGCGGGCGGCGAGCCGCAGGGTGTAACAGATGGCGTTGTACCACAACGCATTCGTCTCGACCTGATAGCCGTCGCGCCGGACCACGGGCGCTCCCTCCCGTGCGGCATCCATCCAGGTAATGGCCCGCCCGGGCGCTTCGGCCCAGATCAGGCCGTTCTCGTGGACGGAGATCCCTTCGGCGGCACCCCGCAGGTAGGTCTCCGGAAGCTCCCGCATCACGTCTCCGTAGCGGGCCCAGATGCGTTCGGCACCGACCGTATGTTCCAGCTGTTGCAGGGTCCAGAAGAACCACAGCGGCGCATCGACCGCTTCGGCGGCCGAGAACGAACCCCGGAACATGCCGTCGCGCCGTTCGGCGACCAGCGTGTCCAGTACCTCGAGGCACGCCTCCGTGCGTCCCTGTTCGAGCGTGATGCCGGGGAGCGCGACGAGCGTCTGCCGGCCGATCTGCCCGTGCCAGGGGTAGCCGGCCAGCACCTCCGTGCGGCCGGATGGCCGCCGGACGACGAACTGCCGGGCCGAGTGGCGCAGGCAGCTGCGGAAATCGACCTTGTCGCTCCGTGCGGCGAGCGCCTCGGCGAAGCACCTGCCGATTTCGGAGGGCGAGGCCATCTGCTCGACCGAGGCCGAGAAGATGACGGCGGCCCCGGGGCGGAGCGTAAGCTCGAAATAGCCGGTCGTCAGCAGGTCCTCCCGCCCCGCATAGCCTCGCTCGATCTCCCGGGCGTACTCGAAGTCGTAGTACCAGTCCGGTGCCGGGACGAACTCCGTGTCGGCATCGGTCTGGAGGTAGAGCCAGGGGAAGTCGGCGTACAGGCGGCTCTTCACGCCGCCCGGAACCGGCCAGGAGCGTCCGTCGGCCTCCATGTTGGCCTGCGTGAGCGCATGCTTGTCCCGAAAGGCGAAGAAAGGGCGCAGCCGCATCGTGATCGGAGCGGGGGATTCCGCCAGCGTGTAGCGGATCAGCAGCTGCGTGCGGTCGTGGATCCAGAGCAGCTCCTTGCGCAGGACCAGACCGCCCACCTGGTAGGTAATCGTCGGTGTGGGCGTGTATTCGAAGTCGGTAATGTATTTGTGGCCGCGCGGCTCATAGACCCCCGGGAACCGGTGCAGCGCCAGATTGAAGGCCTCGCCGTCGTGGAGGATCGTCTCGTCGAGCGAGGAGAGCAGCACGAAGGTCCGGTCGCTGTCGTCGATCGGCGCGACGATCAGTCCGTGGTATTTGCGCGTGTTGCAGCCCACGATCGTCGTGCTCATGTATCCGCCGCGTCGGTCCGTGCCCAGCATTTCGCGCCGGAGGGAATACTCCAGATTGCCCAGTTTGCTTTTATCGAATGTAAGTACCGACATCTCGTTGAAATTTTACTTTTCGGAAAGATAATGATTTTTTTGCAAAAAAGCAACCATTATCTCTCCGAAAACCGTTTTGAAACACACTTTTGTCCGTCAGGCCCATTTTACCAGCGCGAAGTCCATCCGGTGGGGCAGCGACGGGTGCTGCGGGAAGATGCGCAGCGCCATGTCGTACATGCCGGCCTGCTCGGGGGCGTAGTCGAGCGCATAGGTCGCTCGCCCGCCCGACTGGGCGACTTGCCGCAGCGGCAGGGTACGGAGCACCTCGACCGCTCGTCCCGCTTCGACGGGGCGGGCCACCACCAGTTCGGCTCCGATCTCTTCGGGGGCGAGGCCTCCCAGATCGACCGTCAGCTCGAAGCGGTAGTCGCGGTCCACGACGATCGGCTTGTCGCCCACCTGGGCGCGCTGCACATCGACCACCCGGACCCGCTCCCATGCCGCGAGGACACGGCGCTTCCAGTGGGCGATCTCCCGGGCCAGGCGGTAGCCGTCGGCGGTAACTTCGCGCTTGCGGGCGGCCAGCCGGTCGTAGAAGCGCTCTTCGTAGTCGCGCAGCATGCGGTTGGTCGTGAAGTTCGAGGCTATGTCGGCGATGCAGCTCTTGACCGAGGCGAGCCACTGGTGCGGAATGCCGTCGGCGGCGCGGTCGTAGTATTTCGGGGCGATCTGCTCTTCGATGGTGTTGTAGATCATCTCCGCGTCGAGTTCGTTCTGGTACTGCGGATCGGAGTAGGCGGCCTCCATCGGGAGCGCCCAGCCGGCCCCCTCCTTGTGGCCTTCGACCCACCAGCCGTCGAGCACCGAGAACTGGAGCACGCCGTTCATCACGCACTTCTCGCCCGAGGTGCCCGAGGCTTCGAGCGGACGGGTCGGGGTGTTGAGCCAGACATCCACGCCCTGCACCATGCGCCGTGCCAGCTCCATGTCGTAGTTCTGCAGGAAGAGGATCTTGCCGGCGAACTGCGGCATGGCCGAGACCTCGACGATGCGCTTGATCAGGTCCTGCCCCGGCTTGTCGTTGGGGTGGGCCTTGCCCGCGAAGATGAACTGCACGGGCCGCTCCCGGTTATTGACGATGGCGGCCAGACGGTCCAGGTTGGTAAAGAGCAGCGAGGCCCGCTTGTAGGTGGCGAAGCGGCGGGCGAAACCGATGGTCAGCACGTCGGGGCGGATGCCTTCGAGGATGCGGACGATCTGGCCCGGGGAGTCGAGCCGTACCTGTCCCGGGTCGCCGTAGCGGCGGCGGATCAGGCGGATCAGCTTCTCCTTGAGCGCCATGCGCTCGGCCCAGAGTTCGCTGTCGGCGATCTGGTGGACCTTCTGCCAGGCGGGAATGCGGTAGTCGTGGCCCTCGAAGCCCTCGGGGAAGTGGCGGGCGTAGAGCCGGCGCAGTCCGGTGGCGGTCCAGGTCGGGAAGTGGACTCCGTTGGTCACGTAGCCCACGTGCAGCTCGTTCTTGAAGTAGCCCGGCCAGATGCCGCCGAGGATCTCCTTCGAGACCTCGCCGTGCAGCCACGACACGCCGTTTACCTCCTGCGAGAGGTTGCAGGCCAGCACCGACATCGAGAACTTCTCGTCGGGGTTTTCGGGGTTCATGCGGCCGAGTCCCATGAACTGCGACCAGCCGATGCCCAGCTCGCCCGGGAAGTGGGAGAGGTACTGGCGGATCATCGCCTCGGGGAAGGCATCGTGGCCTGCGGGGACGGGGGTGTGGGT
>CAMWGZ010000059.1 GCA_947173915.1 uncultured Alistipes sp. | reverse complement strand
GGGCAACCACGAGTTCGACGTGGGGCAGCAGACGCTCGCCGAGGCGGTCGCCTTTGCCGACTACCCGATCCTCTGCGCCAACATGGAGCCGCTTCGCTCGCCGATCCCTCCGCTGCGGCCCTACCTGATCCTCGAATGCGGAGGGGTGCGGGTCGCCCTGGTTGCCGCCGTGACCAATTACGGCTACAACAACCATCCCGACGGACACGATGCCGTGTTCGAGGGGCTGCGCTTCACGGATGCGGTGGAGGAGTTGGCCGGCTACGGCCGCCTGCTGCGCGACAGCTGCGAGGTGCTGGCGGCGCTGACCCATCTGGGCTCGAACTACGACCGCATCTTGGCCGAGTGCGCTCCGGAGTACGACCTGATCATCGGGGGGCACAGCCACGAGCGGATCGACGAACGGGTCGGCGACGTGCTCATAACCCAGACGGGCCGCAACCTCGCGGCCGTCGGGGCGACGACGGTGCGTCTGTGCGGCGGCCGGATCTGCTCGATCGACTACCGGATCGTGCCGCTGGAGGAGTATGCGCCCGATCCCCGCTATGCGGCGTGGGTCGATGACTACCGCTCCGCCCCCGAGCTGCGGGCGAAGGCGGGCGAGCTGACCGCCGCGGCCGACAAGGTGGGGGTGGCCAACCTCTTTCTCGATGCCATCCGCCGCAAGACGGGGGCCGAGGTGGTCTTCTACCATTACGGCGGGCTGCGGCGCGACTCGCTGGCGGCGGGTGTCGTGACGCGCGGCGACATCTACGACCTCGATCCCTTCGTCTCGCACGTCAGCACGCTGCGGATGACCCCCGAGCAGATGAGCCGGATGATCCGGACCAAATACAACGACACGATCAACCGGGGCGAGTCCCACCGGATCGACCTCTTCTCGACCGAGCCGTATGTGATCCGCACCGACGGCTACGATGCGGAGGAGGTGCTCTTCCCCCGGTTGCAGCCCGGGCGCGAATACCGCGTCGCGATGGGCGACTACGTGTTCGCGAACTACCGGGACATCGACCGCAGCGCCGGCGAGACGACCGGGTGGGAGGTGCCCGACGTGCTGCTGGAGTACGTCGCCAACGGGGGCCGGCCGCTCGCGCCCGACAACACGCTGAGGCAGCGGGTGGAAAAATAGTGCGTCGCGTAGCGGAAAAACCGCTGAAAATTTGCGAGTTGCCGGAATAGTTCCTATCTTTGCACTCCCTTGTGCGCCTTGTGCGTGCGGGGGAGTGCTTTAATTATTAACAATTTAACGAGCGATTGCATCGCAAGAAAAGAAATTTCCACAATGGAAGAGATGAACAAAACGGTTGCGAACGAGAATTTCGACTGGAACGCATTCGAGAACGACCTGGGCGTTTACGACCAGCCCAAGGAGCAGATCGGCGAGGCTTACGACAAGACCCTGTCCAACATTGCCGCCAACGAGGTGACCGAAGGTACGGTTATCGGCATCAACAAGCGCGAGGTGGTGGTCAATATCGGCTACAAGAGCGAGGGTATCATCCCCGTGTCGGAGTTCCGTTACAATCCGGATCTGAAGGTGGGCGACAAGATCGAGGTCTATGTCGAGTCTCCCGAGGATAAGAACGGCCAGCTGGCTCTGTCGCACAAGAAGGCGCGCCAGCTCAAGTCGTGGGACCGCGTGAACGAGGCGCTGGAGAAGGACGAGATCATCAAGGGTTACATCAAGTGCCGCACCAAGGGCGGTATGATCGTCGATGTATTCGGCATCGAGGCCTTCCTGCCGGGTTCGCAGATCGACGTGAAGCCGATCCGCGACTACGACGTATATGTAGATAAGACGATGGAGTTCAAGGTTGTGAAGATCAACCAGGAGTTCCGCAACGTCGTCGTATCGCACAAGGCGCTGATCGAGGCCGAGCTCGAGGCGCAGAAGCAGGTGATCATGTCGAAGCTCGAGAAGGGCCAGATCCTGGAGGGTACCGTGAAGAACATTACCTCCTATGGCGTATTCGTCGATCTGGGCGGTGTGGACGGTCTGATCCACATTACCGACCTTTCGTGGGGCCGCGTGAACCACCCCGAGGAGATCGTTGCGCTGGATGAGAAGATCCGCGTCGTGATCCTCGACTTCGACGACACGAAGAAGCGCATCGCCCTGGGTCTGAAGCAGCTCGCTCCGCACCCCTGGGAGGCTCTGGATGCCGAGCTGAAGGTGGGCGACCACGTGAAGGGCAAGGTCGTCGTGATGGCCGACTACGGTGCGTTCGTCGAGATCGCTCCGGGCGTAGAGGGCCTGATCCACGTATCGGAGATGTCCTGGAGCCAGCACCTGCGTTCGGCTCAGGATTTCATGAAGGTCGGCGACGAAGTCGAGGCCGTTATCCTGACCCTCGACCGCAACGAGCGCAAGATGTCGCTGGGCATCAAGCAGCTCACTCCCGATCCCTGGGCCGATATCGAGACCCGCTATCCGGTCGGTTCGAAGTGCCACGCCAAGGTGCGCAACTTTACCAACTTCGGCGTATTCGTCGAGATCGAGGAGGGTATCGACGGTCTGATCCACATTTCCGACCTGAGCTGGACCAAGAAGGTAAAGCATCCGGGCGAGTTCACGTCGGTTGGTGCCGATATCGAGGTAGTCGTGCTGGAGGTCGATAAGGACAACCGCCGTCTGTCGCTCGGCCACAAGCAGCTCGAGGAGAACCCCTGGAACGAGTTCGAGAGCCAGTTCCCCCTCGATTCGATCCACGAGGGTACGATCATCGAGATGACCGACAAGGGCGCTGTCGTATCGCTGGGCGAGAACATCGAGGGCTTCGCTCCCACGCGTCAGCTCGCCAAGGAGGACGGCACGACCGCCACGATGGGCGAGAAGCTGCCGTTCAAGATTCTGGAGTTCTCGAAGGGCACCAAGCGCGTCACGCTGTCGCACACCCGTGTATTCGAGGAGGCGAAACGTGCCGAGCGCGCCGAGCAGGCTGCCGAGAAGAAGGCTGCTGCCGAGGCTACGAAGTCGTCCGTGAAGAAGATCAATGCTTCGGTCGAGAAGACCACGCTGGGCGATATCGCCGGTCTGGCCGAGCTGAAGGACGCTCTGGAGGCTGCTGCCAGAAAAGAGGAGAAGTAGTCGTTCCGACGACCATGTGTGAACCGCCCCGACCTGCTGAGGTCGGGGCGGTTTTTCTTCCGGGAGCGGATTTTTCTTAGTTTTGTCCCTGTTTCAAGGTGGATTGTTATGGATTTGGAGCGATTCAGAAGTTATTGCCTCGCTTTGGAGGGTGTCTCCGAGAAGATGCCGTTCGGCAGGTTTGCGGCCCGCTACGACTCGGTGCTGGCGTTTTACGTCTCGGGACACATGTTCTGCTTCGTCGATATCGACGACTTCACGTTTGTCGATGTCAAGTCGTCGCCCGACGGGATTGCGAAGCTTCAGGCGCGGTACGTCTCCTGGGACCGGCCGCTGAATCGCAGCCTCCGGCATTGGATCCGCATCCGCTTCGGCGGCGACGTTGCGGACGAGACCGTCTGTGCGCTGGTCGCCCGCGCCTATGATCTGGTAAAGGCGCAATATGCCCGGCCGCCCCGCCTCCGAAAGCGTCGGGACGGCGCTTAGTACGCCGCTGCCGCCGTCGGTATGCGACACCGCCCCGCTGTGCACAGCGGGGCGGTGTCGTTGTAGAGAGGCCGTTGCGGTCTGTCAGTCGCCGAGCTGCCAGCCGCCGCCCAGGGTCTTGTAGAGCTGCACCAGCGCCAGGTGCTCGTCCCGCACGGCGTTGCTCAGTCCGATCTGTGCGTCGAAGTAGCGGCGCTGGGCATCCAGCACGTCGATGTAGTTGATCGCTCCGTTCCGGTATTGGAGGTAGGCCAGTTCGACGTACTTGCGGGCGGCATCGCGCAGCGTGGCCTTGAGGGTGGCCGTCTTGCGGAGGTTGCGGTAGGTGATGACCGCGTCGTTGGCCTCGCGGAGCACCTCCAGCACCTTCTGTTCGTAGCCGTAGCGTGCCTCGTCGTAGGCGGCCAGTGCGGCGCGGTAGCGGGCCTGCTTGCGGCCGAATCCGAAGACGGGGCTGGCCAGCCGTCCGACGACGTACGAGAAGGGCGAACGGAAGAAGCCGCTCAGGTCGTCGTTCTCCAGACCGCCCGTCAGGTTGAAGCTCAGCCGGGGGAAGCGGTCGGCGTAGGCGATGCCGACGGAGGCCATCGCCGCGCGCAGCTGCTGTTCGGAGGCCCGCACGTCGGGGCGGCGCTGGAGCAGTCCCGACGGCACTCCGACGGGGAGCGAGTCGGGCAGCAGCTCGTCGATCTCCATGCGGTGGCGCTCGATCCGGAGATCGGGCGTTTCGCCCATCAGCAGGGCGATGGCGTTCTCGGTGGTCTCGATGCGCCGTTCGAGGTCGGGGATGAGGGTCGCCGTCGAGGCGTACTCCACCTGGGCCTGCTGATAGACCGTCTCGGAGGTCAGGCCCCCTTCGAAGCGGAGCCGTGCCTGCTCGACCCCTTCGTTGCGGGTCGCGAGCGTCCGCCGGACGATGGAGAGTTCGTTGTCGAGCGCCACCAGCCGGAAATAGGCCGCGGCCACCTCCGCCACGAGGGTCCTCCGCATGGCCCGCTCCTCCTCGATCGAAGCCTCGTAGCGTGCGCCGCTCCGGCGTTTGGCCCAGCGCAGGTTGCCCCACAGGTCGAGTTCCCAGGCGAGGGTCAGCTTCGCCCCGAATTCGGGATCGCGGCTCGGTGACTTGCCGGCGTAGTCGTTGGTCTCGTAGTCGGCGTAGCCCGAAGCGCTCAGATTCGGCAGCCGCTCGGCCTTGTCGATCCGGTAGAGCTGGCGCATCTGTTCGACGCGCGCGGCGGCGGCCAGCATGTCGCGGTTGTTGGCGAGCGTCCGTTCGATGATGCCGCACAGGTGTGCGTCGCCGTAGAAGCGCCACCACTCCATGTCGGCGATCGTCGCCGAGTCGGCCGGCGCTTCGGCGGCGATCCGCTCGGGGAGCGCCACCTCGGGGGCCTGGCAGTGCCGCACGGGCGAGCAGGCCGCAAGCCAGCCGATCGCCGCCCAGGATATGAGGATTGCAATTGGTTTCATCGTTTGAGTTTGTTTTTGATCCGATAGACCCATACGAAGAAGAAGGGTACGAAGACGATGCCCGCCGTGATGGCCACCAGCATGCCGAAGAAGACACCCGTGCCGATGCCCTGCCTGCTGGCCGAGCCGGGACCCGAGGCGAAGACCAGGGGCAGCAGGCCGAGGATGAAGGCCAGCGAGGTCATCACGATGGGGCGGAAGCGCAGGCGTGCGGCGGTAAAGGCAGCCGAAACCGCGTCGCGCCCCTTCTCGACCTCCTCCTTGGCGAACTCGACGATCAGGATGGCGTTCTTGGCCACCAGACCCACGAGCATGACCAGTCCGATCTGGAAGTAGATGTTGTTCTCCAGCCCGCAGGCCCAGATGCCCAGGTAGGCACCGATGCCGGCCACCGGCAGCGAGAGGATGACGGCGATGGGGACCGTCCAGCTCTCGTACTGGGCGGCCAGGAAGAGGAAGACGAAGAGGAAGGCGAGCGCCAGCACCACGCCGGTCTGGCCGCTCACGTGCTTCTCCTGATAGGAGAGGCCGCTCCACTCGACACCGATCGAGGCGGGCAGCTTCTCGCGCACGATCCGCTCCAGTTCGGCCATCGCCTGTCCCGAGCTGTATCCGTGGGCCGCCTCGCCCGTGATGGTGGCCGCGTGGAACATGTTGAACCGCTTGACCGTGCCGGCACCCGTCGTGTAGTGGGTCGTGCCGAGCGACGTGATGGGGATCATCGTCCCGTTGGTTCCGCGCACGAAGAAGAGGTTCAGGTTGTTGCGGTCGGCACGATAGGCTGCGTCGGCCTGGATATAGACGCGGTAGATGCGGTTGAACATGTTGAAGTCATTGACGTAGATCGAACCCGTAAAGGCCTTCATCGTCGAGAAGATGTCCGACATGGATACCCCCAGCAGCTGGGCCTTGTCGCGGTCCACGTCGAAGTAGAGCTGCGGGATGTCTGCCTGCATCGAGGAGGCGAGGCCCGCGAACTGGGGCCGCTGCGAGGCGTAGTGCAGCAGCGAATCGACCGCCCGCTGCAGGTCGGCGTATCCTGCGTCGCCGCGCGCTTCGAGCACCATCTCGAAGCCGCCCGAGCTGCCCAGACCCGGGATGACGGGCGGGGTCGAGAGATAGACCTTCGATTCGGGGTAGCGGGACAGCTCGCGCCGCACGCGCTGCATCACGTCGGAGATCTGCTCCGTCTCGCGCTCCTTCCACGGTTTGAGGATCACGGTCAGCTGGCTGCGACCCTGGTTGCTGCCCACGCGGGGACTCGATCCCGTCACGTTGAGCACGTATTCGATGTCGGGATCCTGCATCAGGAACTCCATCGCGCGCTCCGTCACGCGGCGCGTGCGTTCGATGGTCGCCCCCTCGGGCAGTTCGAGTTCGATGGTAAAGTAGCCCTGATCCTCCTGCGGCATGAAGCTCTGGGGAACCAGGCGGTTCATCAGCCAGATGCCGATCAGGACGATGCCGAAGGCGGCGAACATGCGGCGCGAGTGGGTCAGCGCCCGGCCGATCATCCGCACGTAGAGCTTGTTGCCGCGGGTCAGCGTCACGTTGATGTAGCGGAAGAACTTGTTCTTGCGGCCCGCCTTTCCGGGGCGCAGGAAGAGCGAGCACATGACCGGGCTGAGTGTGAGGGCCACCACCGTGGAGATGATGACCGAGACGGCGATGGTGACGGTAAACTGCCGGTAGAGCTGTCCCGTGATGCCCGAGAGGAAACTTACCGGGACGAAGACGGCGCAGAGCACCAGCGACATGGCGATCAGCGCGCCGCTCAGGCTGCGCATCGCTTTCTTGGTCGCCTCGTAGGGGGAGAGCCCCTCTTCGTGCATGATGCGATCGACGTTCTCGACCACTACGATCGCGTCATCGACCACGATGCCGATGGCGAGGATCAGGCCCAGCAGCGTGAGCATGTTGAGCGAGAAGCCGAAGACCATCATCACGCCGAAGGTGCCCACGAGCGAGATCGGGACCGCGACGATCGGGATGAGCGTCGCCCGCCAGCTCTGCAACGAGAGGAAGACCACCAGAATGACCAGCAGCAGCGCCTCGAAGAGCGTCTGATAGACGTGGTGGATCGACTCGGAGATGTAGGTGGTCATGTCGAAGGGGATCTCGTAGGAGATGCCTTCGGGGAAGTTGCGGCTGATCTCCCGCATCGCCTCCTTGACCGCCTCGGCCACCTCCATTGCGTTGGCTCCGGGCAGCATGTTGATGTTCAGCACGGCGGCGTTGCCTCCGTTGCTGCCGCTCTCGGTGGTGTAG
>CAMWGZ010000058.1 GCA_947173915.1 uncultured Alistipes sp. | reverse complement strand
GTTCTCGTCCCGGTCGAACGAACGGCGGGGACGCTCCTCCCGCGCCTGACGCTCTTCACGAACGGGCCGATTCTCCGCCGTAAAATTGGGATTGTACGAAGTGCGGGGGCGACGTTCCGTCGCAAAACGCTCCGAATCAGCGGCATCACGCTGCGAACGCGGGCGACGCTCGGACTGCTCTCGTTTGTCCCGACCGAAACGGGCCAGAGGCGATGCCGAGTCGTTTTTGAAATCTTTCATAAACAATTTTATATTAATGTACGGCAAAGGTAATCCAATTTTCGGGATAACCGCCTCCGGATGGCTCTATTTTCCCGAAAGCGGCCGCGACATGCGCCGCCCCCTGACGAAATAGCGCTCCGGAATTTCCCGGTTCGTAAGAAAAGGGTTATCTTTGGGGCCGGGAAAAACAGGATTATGAATCGCGAAATTCTCAGAATAGCCGTTCCGAACATCGTCTCCAACATCACGGTGCCGTTGATGGGAATCCTGAGTTCGGCCATCGCCGGCCGGCTCGAAAATTCGGCGGCGACGATCGGTGCGCTGGCCATCGGCGTGTCGATCTTCAACTTCATCTACTGGAATTGCAGCTTCGTCCGCATGGGCACCAGCGGACTCACAGCCCAGGCATTCGGCGCGAACGACTTCCGCGAATGCACCAACATGCTCGCGCGCGGCCTTCTGGTCGCAGTCGTTCTGGGCGGTGCGGTGCTCCTGCTGCAACGTCCTCTGGGCGAACTGGCGCTTTGGGCGATGAACGGCGACGAAATCGTACGCGAATACTTCTACGCCCGGATCTGGGCCGTGCCGGCCGGCATCATTCTCTTCGGCTTCAACGGATGGTACACCGGCATGCAGAATGCCGTGATTCCCATGTACATCGCCATCACGGTCAATGTGCTGCACGTGGTTACGAGCCTCTACCTGGTCTTCGACCACGGCATGGGCATAACCGGCATCGCCTACGGATCGGTCATCGCACAGAACGCGGGCGTGCTGCTGGCCGTGCTGCTGCTTTTCGTCCGTTACCGGAAGATTCTGACGCGGATCGCATGGCGCGAGGTCATCGACTGGGAGCCGCTGCGCCGCTTTTTCCTGATCAACCGCGACATCATCGTGCGCACGCTCTGTCTGGTGGCGGTCTATACCTTCTTCACGGCCGCCTCGGCCCGGATGGAGGACCCGATCATCCTGACGGTAAACACCCTGCTGTTGCAGATCTTCACGCTCTTCTCCTACATGAATGACGGTTTCGCCTACGCCGCCGAGGCGCTCACGGGGCGCTTCATCGGTGCCCGCGACGAGCAGTCGCTGCGCCGGTGCCTGCTGCGCTGCATCGGCTGGGGCACGCTGATCTCGCTGCTGTTCGTGGGAATCTACCTGGTCGGCTGGCGGGAGTTGCTCGGCATCTTCATCAAGGCCGACTCGTCCGATGCCCCGCTCGTGCTGGCAACGGCGGAGCGCTACATCATCTGGATCATTCTGATTCCGCTGGCCAGCGCCATGCCCTTCATCATGGACGGCATCATGGTCGGAGCGACCGAGACGCGGGTCATGCGCAACTCGATGCTGCTCGCCACACTGGCCTATTTCGCCATCTTCTACAGCCTCTCCCCTCTTATCGGCAACAACGCCCTGTGGCTCGCCTTTACCCTCTACATGTTCCTGCGCGGCGTACTCCAGTTCTTCATGACGCGACAGCTCAGGAGCGTGTACGCAAAGGCTGCGGCCGGCAGAGCCTGACCCGGAAGCCGCACGCAGGAGTATCGAACGAAGAACCGGAGGAACCCGATCGCACGATCGAAGGTTCCTCCGGTTTTCTCTTTATCCTCCCCTTTCGGGAGGCAGTTTCAGCCGTAAATCTCGTTGAGCAGAGAGGCCAGGCGTAGGCCGCCGTAGAGCAGCTGACGCTCTACGACAGGGGTATAGCGCGCGACATAATCGTAGGAGAGCACTCTCTCCGCCGGAGTGTCGGCGTAAATGTTCCGGCAGAGGGCATGGCTCTGTCCGAACCACTCGCGCGGCGTACCGGCCTGAATTTCCGTTACGGCCGCCTCAGGGAGCCGGTCCAGCTGCTCCCGCCACTCGGAATAGCTCCAGCGGTGCGCCGCCTCGGGAAGCGCGGTGTCCCAGAGGGAGTGCAGATCGGTCTGCTCGTCGAAAAAGCGGACGGGAACGGAGTTTCCGCCCCGGTCGCTCAAGCGGCCCGTGTGCATCGGGCAGTGCAGATCGCCGACCAGATGGATCAGCATCTTCAGGTTGAGGCGCTCCTCCTCGCGCGACAGCGCTCCCGACTTCAGGGCCGCAACGATCTCCTCGACCGCCGCCACCACGTCGCCCGCAGGATTCTTCGGCATCGTCTCGTAGCTGAAGCCCTCATCGACATTGGCGTAGTGCCACGTCTTGGTGTAGGCCATCTCGGGGGTATGGCTCGCCGAATCGAGCCAGTTCGCCCAATAGACCATCGAGTACCCGTCGAGCAGATCGGACACCCGGGCCGCCGCCTCGGGCGCGAGGCGGCACTCGGCAATGCGGGCCACCACATCGTGCCCCTTCTGCCCCCAGCCCCAGGTCTTCGAAAAAGCCATAAGGCACACTGCGACCAGCAATAGTCTCCGTATCATGCGCGCGGTCAGTGGTTCATCGTCGCCAGAAACTCCTCGTTGGTCTCCGTCAGGTTCATCTGCTTCTGCAGGAACTCCATCGCCTCGACGGGAGTCATGTCCGAAAGGTACTTGCGCAGCACCCAGGTCCGGTTCATCACTTCGCGCGAAAGCAGCAGGTCTTCGCGGCGGGTGCCCGAGGCGATCACATCGACGGCGGGATAGACCCGCTTGTTGGCCAGCTTGCGATCGAGCTGCAACTCCATGTTGCCCGTTCCCTTGAACTCCTCGAAGATCACTTCGTCCATCTTCGAACCGGTGTCGATCAGGGCCGTGGCGATGATCGTCAGCGAACCCTTCTCCTCGGTATTGCGCGCCGCACCGAAGAAGCGCTTGGGCTTGTGCAGAGCATTGGCATCCACACCGCCGGAGAGGACCTTGCCCGAAGCGGGCTGCACCGAGTTGTAGGCACGCGCCAGACGGGTAATCGAGTCGAGGAAGATGACCACGTCATGCCCGCACTCGACCATCCGCTTGGCCTTTTCGAGTACCATTTCGGCCACTTTGACGTGGCGCGAAGCCTGCTCGTCGAAGGTCGAGGCCACGACCTCCGCCTTGACGTTGCGGGCCATCTCCGTGACCTCCTCGGGACGTTCGTCGATCAGCAGGACGATCATATAGACCTCGGGGTGGTTGTCGGCGATGGCGTTGGCGATCGACTGCATGAGCACCGTCTTGCCGGTCTTGGGCTGCGCGACGATCAGGGCGCGCTGGCCCTTGCCGATCGGCGAGAAGAGATCGACGATGCGGCACGAAAGGTTGTTGTGTCCGTTGCCCGTCAGGCGGAACTTCTCGCTCGGGAAGAGCGGAGTCATGAACTCGAACTGCACGCGGTCGCGGATATACTCCGGAGCGAGTCCGTTGATGTCCGTCACACGCACCAGCGGGAAGTACTTCTCGCCCTCTTTCGGCGGACGGATGGTACCCGTCACGGTGTCGCCCGCCTTCAGGCCGAAGAGCTTGATCTGGGAGGGCGAGACGTAGATGTCGTCCGGCGAGTTGAGGTAGTTGTAGTCGGCCGAGCGCAGGAATCCGTAGCCGTCGGGCATGATCTCCAGCACGCCCTCGCCCGCGATCTCGCCCGCGAAATCGTCCTTGGTAACCACCTCCTCGGCGGGGGACGGTGCCGCGGGGGATTCCGAAGCGGCGGCAGACTCCTGAGGTGTCTGCGCCGCAGGAGCCGCAGCCGCCGACAGATTCTCCGGCTCCTTGACGCGCGGTTTTCTGCCGCGCCGTTTGGGCTGGGCGGCCGGCACAGCCTCTTCCGCCGCCGCAGCAGCCGCGGATTCGGCCGCCGGAGTCTCGGCGGTGCCCTCTTCCGGCTGCGGCGCAGGTTCCTGGGCGATGCGGGGGCGGCGGCCACGCTTGGCGGGGGCGGGTGTCTCCGCAACGGGAACCGCCTCGGGTGCGACGGTCTGTTGTATCTTTTCGAGAAGTTCGCGTTTTTTCAGCATGACCTGAGAGATGCCCAGCGTTCTGGCGATTTCGCGCAATTCAGCCAGACTTTTCCCCTGAAGGGCTTGTATATCTTGCATATTTCGATTGTAGGATTTGTCGTTTGAAACAGTAAACCGGACGGTATCGTATTTCGATTTTCGCTTCAAAGATAGAAAATAATTTCCTATTTCAAATCTTTCGGGGGCGAAAGCACTTTTTTCTTCGGCAAAGTTCCGGAAACGAACCGACGGAGGCGTGCAACCTCCGTCGTTCCCGGTTTCGTACTCGGAGCGGGAATCGAACCCGCACGGCCATTACTGGCCACAGGATTTTAAGTCCGGCGTGTCTACCTATTCCACCATCCGAGCAGCCGTCTCATACAAAGACGCGGCAAAAATAGTCAAAATTCGCAAAATCACAAAACCCCGTCGATGTATGCGGTAATTTCCCCGATCCGGTCCGGGGCCATCCAGCGGATTTCCGGATCGCGCCGGAACCAGGTCAGCTGCCGCTTGGCGTAGCGCCGGGTGTTCCGCTGAATCATCGCCACCGCCTCCTCTCGGGTGCAGCGGCCGTCGAAAAAGTCGAAAAGCTCCTTGTACCCCACCGTCTGCAACGCATTCAGATTCCTGAACGGATGGAGCGCCCGGGCCTCCGCCTCGAGCCCCTCGGCCATCATGCGCTCGACCCGCCGGTCGATGCGCCCGTAAAGAGTCGCCCGGTCCATCTCCGTGCCGATCTTGATGATGCGGAAATCGCGTGCGCTGCGTTTTCCCGAACGCTGCTCCGAATAGGGTCTTCCGCTCTGAAGGCACACCTCAAGCGCCCGGAGCACACGGGCGGGATTGCAGCGGTCCACCTGCGCGTAATAGAGGGGGTCGAGCCGTTCGAGTTCCGCGCAAAGCCCCTCCAGCCCTTCGCTCTCCAGCCTGCGGGCGAGCGTCGCGCGTAACTGCGGATCGCCCGCCGGAAGTTCGTCCATCCCCTCGCACAGCGCCTTGACGTAGAGCCCGGAACCGCCGACGGCGATTACCGTGTCGTGGCTGGCGAAGAGCCGCTCCAGCAGCGCGAGCGCCTCCGCCTCGTAACGCCCGCAGCTGAACTCCTCGCGGATCTCCCGGTCGGCGATGAAATAGTGCGTCGCACGACGCAACTCATCGGCCGTCGGCTGGGCCGTGCCGATCGCCATGCCGCGATAGACCTGGCGCGAATCGGCCGAAAGGACCGGTGCGCCGTAATGTTCGGCCAGCCGGAGGCTCAGCTCCGTCTTGCCCGAGGCGGTCGCCCCGACGACGACCACAAGCCGCCGGTCACTCATCGTCGTAGCTGTCATCGCCCTCGAACTCACGGAAATCGCCCATCATCTCGTCGAAGATGGACTGCTCCTCCTCGTTGGCCGAGGGATCGTACTGATCGGGAGCCGCGGCGTGCTCGAAGGCGACGCGCGGATAGGTCGTTCCCGCCGCGGCCTCTTTGGCCTCGACCATCTCCAGGTAATAGGCCCGGTCGCCCAGCATGTCGAACTGGTAGATCAGTCTGTCGCGGTTGTTTCGGATCAGCTGGCCGAGCGTCACCTCGGCCATCGGCACGGGTGCCTCCTCCGAATTCTCCTCCATATCCATCAGGGTAAACTCGCGCAGGCGGTTCCAGCTCTTGTCGGCCGTGAAAAAAGAGGCCATTCCCTCGTCGTAGCGGAGCGAGCGGGCGATGAACTCGTGAAATTCGAGCAGCGTCATGTCGTACATGACCTCGTAGTCGCGCACGAAATGGTCGTTTTCGTCGCTCAGCATCCGGAATTTGAAAACCATCGACATAATATATCTTTCTTTTTCGTTATCATTGATCGGATACAAAAATAGGGATATTTTCGAAAAAACACCCCTATTCCTCCGATATTTGCCTTGCGCCGGCTACTCCCAGAAGTTGAAAAAGTGGTGCACCGTCCCGCGTCCGTGTCCGATCTCATAAGCCGCTCCGGCCATGATCGCCGTGTCGATGTACTCCTTGGCGGCGATTACCGCCTGGTCGAGCCGCAGCCCCCGCGCCAGGAAGGCCGCGACAGCCGACGAGAGCGTGCACCCCGTCCCGTGCGTGTTGGGGGTGTCGATCCGCCGCGAGCGGAGCGGGAGGGTCTCCCCGCTCTCCGCGTTGTAGAACACGTCGATCAGCTCCTGCTCGTGCAGGTGGCCGGCCTTCAGCAGCACCGAGACCCGGCCGCCGCACGAAAGCTCGCGCGCCAGTTCGGGAAGCTCCTCCTGACGCTCGATCGTCCGGCCGAGCAGGATCTCGGCCTCCGGAATGTTCGGCGTGATGACCCGCACGAAGGGAATCAGCTCGCTGCGCAGCGTCGCGATCGCCTCCTCCTGCAACAGCCGGTCGCCCGAAGTGGCTACCATGACCGGATCGAGCACGATATTGCGCACGTCGTAGCGCCCGAGCGTCTGCCGCACGGCCCGGATCAGCTCCGAGGAGTGGAGCATGCCGATCTTGATCGCATCCGCCCCGATGTCGTCCAGCACGGAGCGGATCTGCCCCGTCACGAACTCCGTCGGCACGGGATGCACGCCCGTAACCCCCACCGTATTTTCATCCACGACGGCCACGATGGCCGAACAGCCGAAGCATCCGCAGGCCGAAAAGGTCTTCAGGTCGGCCTGAATGCCGGCACCGCCGCTCGGATCGCTGCCCGCGATGGTCAGCGCACGTCTGTACTGTTTCTTCATCTTCGATCGGTTTATATTTTCCATGTTTCGAGTTGCCAGGCGCTGTCCCAGAACAGATATTCCATTTTGGTGCAGCGCACGAAAATGTCGGTCATGCGGCGGCGCACCTCCTCGCCGGCCCGGGCGGCCAGCGCATCGCAGATGGCAATGGCCCGGCGCGTGGACTCGCCGAAGGCGGGATCGGCATAGGTGGCGATCCAGCGCATGTAGGGATTCCCGTCGCCCCGCTGCCGGGCGAGGATCTCCTCCCCCACCCGCTGATAGACCCAGAAGCAGGGCAGCACGGCGGCGGCCTCTACCTCGACCGGGGCGGTCGCCTGGCTCTGCAACACCGAGGTGTAGAGCAGGCAGGTCGGGCTTATCTCCTGCGGCGAGGGCACGTCACCGCAGAGAAACGACTCGTGCAGCGCCTTCTCCACCTCGATGCCGTCGGAGGCGAAGCGGATGAATGCCGCCGTCTGCTCCCGGTCGGAGAGGCGCGAGGCGATGTGGCTCAGCACCCGGCCATACCTGCCCAAATAGATAGAGTCCTGCAGCAGGTAGAACATGAA
>CAMWGZ010000057.1 GCA_947173915.1 uncultured Alistipes sp. | reverse complement strand
CGTGATCTATTTCTGTGCCCCGGTCGGCAGGTCGTTCAATTCTATCGGGTTCTCCTGTACGGCCAGTGCGGCGGTCGTGAGCGTCAGAAGCCCTGCGACGAGTAACATGATCTTTTTCATAGCTAAATATTTTATGGTTGCTGCTGTGAAAAGTACAAAAACCGGACCGAATGGCCCGGGAGAAGCCTCCGGACAAACGAAGAACCGCAACGTTATCCGTTGCGGTTCTTTTCGTGCGGCTGCGTTGTCGCAGACTACTCCTTGCCGGCCAGCGGCGCTGCCTGCGTGTAGGTGCGTGCGGCCAGCTCCTTGTCGATCATGTAAAGTCCCAGCTTGTTGCCCTCGACCTGCTTGAGCGACTCGATGATCGAGGCGGCGTTCTCCTCCTCCTCGACCTGCTCGTCGATGAACCACTTGAGCATGCTCGACGTGGCGTGGTCCTTCTCGGCGATGGCCAGGTCGTAGAGGTTGTTGATCAGGGCGGTTACCTTGCGTTCGTGGACGAGGGTCTCCTCGAAGGCCTCCAGCTGGTTGCCCCAGGAGGTTTTGACTGCGGCGATGGGGGCCAGCTCTACGCGGCCGCCGCGCGCGAGAATATAGTTCATCAGGATGCGGGCGTGGTCCTGCTCCTCGCGGAACTGCACGTAAAACCAGTTGCTGACACCTTTGAATCCTTTGGCTTCGGCATCGGCCGACATGGAGAGGTAGAGGTAGGCCGACCAGAATTCGGCGTTTACCTGCGCATTGATCGCGTCTTGTAAATTCCTGCTAAGCATGACTTTTTCGTTTAGGTTGTTTTGTTTGTTATTCCGAATATTGCAAAAAGCGTGCAATTTTTATTCTTGTCAGGTTTCTCCGTGCTGAAAACAGACGAAGGGAACGGATCTTCATACCGTCCCCTTCGCTTGTCGTTGCCGATTCATCTCCGATCAGCAGTTTTCTCCGTCGTAGGCCCACTTCACGTAGATGGAGCCCCACGTATATCCGCCGCCGAACGAAGCCAGAATCAGATTGTCGCCCTTGCAGAGCGCCGCTTCGTATTCGTAGAGGCAGAGAGGAATCGTCGCCGCCGTCGTGTTGCCGTTGCGGTCGATGTTGATCATGCACTTGTCGCGGCTCAGTCCCATGCGCCGTGCCGTCGCGTCGATGATGCGCAGGTTCGCCTGGTGGGGAACCAGATAGCGCACGTCGTTGGCCGTCAGGTGGTGGCGCTCCATCATCTCGACCGATACGTCGGCCATGTTCGAGACGGCGGCCTTGAATACCGCCGGACCGTCCTGCGTGATGGTGTGCCAGTTGTTGCGCACGGTCTCCTCCGTGGCCGGGTAGCGCGAGCCGCCCGCCTTCATGTAGAGGTGCTGTTCGCCCGAGCCGTCCGAGTGGAGGATCGAGTCGATCATGCCGTAACCCTCCTGGTTAGGCTCCAGGAGCACCGCCGCAGCGCCGTCGCCGAAGATGGGGCAGGTGTTGCGGTCATTGTAATCGACGATCGAGGACATTTTGTCCGCTCCGACCACGATGACCTTCTTGCTGTGGCCCGTTTCGATAAACTGGGCACCGGTGGTCAGGGCGAAGAGGAAGCCGCTGCATGCGGCCGAGATGTCGTAGGCGAACGCGTTTTTGCATCCCGCCTGGTCGGCGATCAGGTTGCCCGTCGAGGGGAACTGCATGTCGGGGGTAACGGTGGCGCAGATGACGATGTCGATGTCCAGAGGATTGACTCCCGTCTTCTGCAACAGGTCCTTGATGGCGCGTGCGCCCATGTAGGAGGTGCCCAGCCCCTCGCCCTTGAGGATGTGGCGGGTCTTGATGCCGATGCGCGACATGATCCATTCGTCGGAGGTATCGACCATCCGGCTCAACTCCTCGTTCGTGAGCAGATAGTCCGGCAGATAGGCTCCGACACCCGTGATCGCTGCTGTAATTTTCTTCATTCGGGATCGATTTAGTTGTTGAACGCTCGTTGCAGTTTTTCGGTCAGCCCGGCCTGAGCGTACCGCTCTGTCGAGAGAATCATGTTTTTCATTGCCAGCGGAGAGGAACTTCCGTGACCGATGATGACCGGAGCGTTCACACCCAGTACCGGCGTGCCGCCCACGTGTTCGGCATTCATCTGTTTCCAGAACGGCGCGTCGGCCAGGCCGAGCGCCTTGTTGATACGGAAAAGTCCCTCGACGGTCTTGAGCAGCGTGTTGCCGACGAAACCGTCGCAGACGATTACGTCGGCGACCTTGCCCGAGAAGAGATGGGAGCCTTCGATGTTGCCGACGAAGTTGAACCGGCCGCACTCCTTCATCAGGTCGTGGGCCGCCTTGATCTGGGCATTGCCTTTGGTCTCCTCCTCTCCGATGTTGAGCACGGCCACGCGCGGAGAGGCGATGCCGAGCACCGCTTCGGCATAGATCGAGCCTATCGTTCCGTACTGGGCCAGCACTTCGGGTTTGCAATCGACGTTCAGCCCCACGTCGAGCAGGAGCGCCTTGCCTCCCGATACGGTGGGGATGACGGTCGAGATCGTGGGGCGGATGACCCCTTCGATCGGTTTGATGACCTGCATCGAGCCGACCATCATCGCACCGGTGCTGCCGGCGCTGGCGAAGCCGTCGATAAGCCCCTTGGCCAGGTAGCCGAATCCGACGGTAATGCTCGAATCGGGTTTCTGCAGGAACGCTTTGGCCGGATGGTCGCCCATCTCGATCACTTCGGTCGTGTGCACGATGTCGAATCGTTCGGCGGGGCATCCCTCGTTGCGGAGGATCTCCCGGATCCGCTCCTCGTCGCCGAAAAGCACGATGCGGCTCTCCGGTCCGATGGCTTCGATAGCCATGACAGCCCCTTTGACAGCCGCTTCGGGCGCGAAATCGCCGCCCATAGCATCCATACCGATCTTCAACATAATCTGGAGATTTGGTTCGTAAAATCGTTCAAGACCGGGCAGAGCCGTGCTCCGCCCGGAGATTATTCAGCCGCTTTCTTTTCGATCGCCAGCTTGCCGCGATAGAAGCCGCACTCGGGGCATACCCGGTGGTAGAGCACCGATGCACCGCAGTTCGAGCAGGTTACGACAGTCGGTACGACGGCCTTGTAGTGAGTTCTTCTCTTGTCGCGTCGCGTTGACGAGTGTTTGTGTTTAGGATGTGCCATCTTGCAATATCGTTTTTATGAGTTTAACGTTTTTTCTCTTCTTCTTGTTCCATCCGCTCCTTGAGCGTCTCCAGACTCCGCGTCCACTGTTCGTTTTCGGCCGCGGCCGCCTGTTGCGTCTCCACCCGGTTCTCGATCTGTTCGAACTCTTCGTCCGAAACGATGCGGAAGCGGCGGAGCATGTCCGGATCGCACGCACCTTCGGGGTGGACCCGCTGGTAGGGGAGCGAGAGGATGATGCTTTCGTAGAGGTACTGGGCCAGTTCGACGTAGTCCTGTGCCGCAGAGATCCACATGGTCTCCCCGTCGTATTCGCGGATTTCGTCGGAGAACTTCACGACGAGCTTTCCGGCGAAATCCACCGGAAGCGCGCAGTCGCCCAGGCAGCGGTCGCACTCCACGATCACTTCGCCCCGGATCGAGACCCCGAGCTGCAGCTGTCGTTCGGAGCGGACCAGTTCGATTTCCGCACGGCAGTTTCCGCCTTTTATCTCCTTGTTCTCGAACAGTTGGAACAGGTCGTCGCCGATTTCGAAATCGAACGTGTGCTCCCCCTGCGAGAGTCCCTTGTAGGCGATGGAATATTTACGAACGGTATCCATTTTTTCACTCCTAGTTCGCAAAGGTAGGAAAAAATCGAATAAGTACCAAAGGTTCCGCATTTGTTTTGCGGCCGGGGCATCTTCGTCTCCACTCCGGGAGCGGAAAAGCCGGGGCGGGCGCTCCCTGTTCCGGAGGGGATGGCGGGGGCGTTCCGGGGCGGTCGGCGCAAGAGGCAAAAAAAGAGGGCGGAGTTCGAGCGGGTAATCGCCGAAAAGAGTATATTTGTCCGATGATGGAACGTGACGAGAAATTCAGAGTCGAGATTCAGAGCCACTCCGAGCAGTGGTGGCGCTACAATGCCGCCCTGGTGTGCGGGGCTTTCGATGCGGCGGGGCGGCGCATCGGATTCGCATCGGCGGAGAGCCGGGTGGCCGAGGCGGGCGAGGAGTTCGTCCGCCGGCCGGAGACGATTCCCGCCCACCGGAAGCTGTCGCTGGAGGCGGTGCCCTGCGCGAGTATCGTACTATATATATATATAATTCCCCACACCCTGCCCCGCGACGGCGAGATCGGCGGCCATCCGCCCTTTCCGCTGCATGTGCGGATCGCCTGCGGCGACCGGATCGTGCTGGACGAGCGGCGGGAGATCAACCAGTGGGGCGGGGCTTCGATCGAGCTGCGGGTGGCGCGGCCGTAGCTCCTTGCGGCCTCCGGGGTGCTCCGGAGCGGTCTCTTTGCCGGCCGCTCTTGGGGAGAGCGTCGCCGGATGCGGGAAAAGAAAACACAAAGGGCGTTCCCAGCGGGAGCGCCCTTTGTATTAAGCGGATCGAAGTCCGCCTAATGCCTTTGCATCTATTTTTTCTCAGCGAAGAAATCCTTCACCTGGTCGTTGGCGATGATGCCCTCCTTGAATACGTAAGCGCCGGTCTTCTCCGATTTTACCATCTTGATGCACTTGGTAAACTGCTTGCCGGTGCCGGTTTTCAGCGTTGCGACTACTTTCTTTGCCATATAGCACTAAAATTATTTGATTTCACGGTGTACGGTAACCTTCTTCAGGAACGGGTTGTATTTCTTGCGCTCCAGACGGTCGGGCGTGTTTTTCTTGTTCTTGGTCGTGATGTAGCGCGACATTCCCGGAACGCCGCTTGCCTTCTGTTCCGTGCATTCGAGGATTACCTGCACTCTGTTGCCTTTCTTTGCCATTTGTCTCTTCGGATTTTAGTAAACCTTCTTGGGAGCGGCAGCTTCGCGGAGCGCTACTGCGAGACCCTTCTTGTTAATCGTTTTCATGCCGGCGGCCGATACCTTCAGGGTAATCCAGCGACCTTCCTCTTCCGACCAGAAGCGCTTGTTTTTCAGATTGGGGCTGAACTTGCGCTTGGTCTTGTGGTGCGAGTGGGAGACGTTGTTGCCCACGATCGCTACCTTGCCTGTGATTTCGCAAACTTTCATTTGATTCCTAATTATTTTAATTAAACCCGATTCGGGGAGTGCAAATATACGATCTTTTGCCCAAATAACAAAAACCCCGGCGATTTTTCGTGCCGCGCCTGCGTTTCTTCGCGCCGGGACGGTCGGTCTATTCTCCGGCGGCGGATTCTTCGGTGTCGGGATGCAGGTCGCGCTCGATCTCGTCGCGCAGCAGCGCGATGGCGAAGGCACCCGCCCGGTCGATGATCTGCCCCCGGTCGGTGCCGCACTGCTTGAGCAGGGCGACCGTGCGGCGGGGACCGGCGACGGCCATCCACACCGTGCCGACGGGCTTCTGTTCCGAGCCGCCCGAAGGGCCGGCGATGCCGGTGGTGGCGACGGCGTAGTCGGCCCCGGCGATGCGGCGCGCCCCCTCGGCCATGAGGCGGGCCACCTCTTCGCTGACGGCACCCTGCCGCCCGATCGTCTCGGCCGGCACGCCGAGCAGGTCGCTCTTGGCGCGGTTGGAGTAGGAGACCACCCCGCAGAGGAAGTAGGCCGAAGCGCCCGGGAGGGCCGTGAAGCGCGAGGCGATGGTGCCTCCCGTGCAGCTTTCGGCCGTCGCGAGGGTGCGTCCGTGCTCGCTCAGCAGCCGGTGGACGAGCTCCTGCATGGTGGCCCGCTCGAATCCGAGGATGTGGCGGGGGATCAGGCGCTGCAACTCGGCGAAGCGGCGGTCGATCTCCTGCGAGACGCTTTCGCCCTCCACCTCGTAGGCCGAGAGGCGCAGCCGCACCACGCCCGGCGAGGGGAGGTAGGCCAGGTGGAGGTAGTCGGGCAGCGCCTCCTCCCAGGGGGCGATCTTCTCGGCAAGCATGGATTCGGCCAGTCCGGAGGTAATGAGGGTGCGGTGGACGATCTGCCGCAGGGCGAAGCGGGCCTTGAGCCGGGGCATCACCTGGTCGGTCATCAGGTGCTCCATCTCGAAGGGAACGCCCGGCAGCGAGACGACCACCCGGCCGTCGTGCTCGAACCACATGCCGGGAGCGGTGCCGTGTGCGTTGAAGAGCACCGTGCAGCACTCGGGAACGAGCGCCTGATCGCGGTTCAGGTCGTTGTAGGCGATTCCGCGCGCTTCGAGCATCCGCTGCACGTGTGCGGCGACGCTTCGGTCGAAGCGCATGCCGGAGCCGAAGAGCTCGGCGAGGGTCTTTTTCGTGATGTCGTCCTTGGTGGGGCCGAGGCCGCCCGTGAGGATCACGATGTCGCAGTCGCGCATGGCGCGCCGGACCGCTTCGGTAATCCGTTCGCGCCGGTCGCCGACCGAGGTGCGTTCGCTGACGACCACGCCGGCGGCGTTCAGGTGTCGCGCAATGGATGCGGAGTTGGTATCGACGATCTGTCCGATCAGGATCTCGTCGCCGATCGTTATGATGGATGCTTTCATGGTCGGGGGAGGGTTATTCGGCGGGTTGTGCGGTGGCCGC
The DNA here is from genome assembly GCA_947173915.1 of uncultured Alistipes sp. Lineage (GTDB taxonomy): Bacteria > Bacteroidota > Bacteroidia > Bacteroidales > Rikenellaceae > Alistipes. Next base: position 805 of record CAMWGZ010000057.1, on the reverse strand, counting down.
ATCTCCGCTGCCGTCGATCAGCGTGCGGCATATCTCCCGCACCAGGCGGGGGCCTTCGTAGATGTAGCCCGTGTAGAGCTGCACCAGGCTCGCGCCCGCCGCGAGCATCGCCCGCACGTCGTCGGGGGTCATCAGTCCGCCCACGCCGATGATCGGGTAGGTGCCGTGCGAGCGTTCGCGGATGCGGGCGACCACCTCGATCGCGCGCCGTGCGAGCGGTGCGCCGCTCAGCCGTCCGCTGCCGATCTCGGCGAGCGTCGCCTCGTCCGTGGCGAGGCCCGAGCGGTCGAAGGTGCCGTTTACGGCGACGATGCCGTCGAGCGGGGTGGCGATCATCAGGTCGGTCATGCGGTCGATCGCCTCGTCCGAGAGGTCGGGCGAGATCTTGAGCAGGATCGGCCGGTACTGGTTCTGCCCCCGGCGGAAGTCGAACAGCGGTTCGAGGATCTTCATCAGCTGCTCTTCGTCGTGCGAGCGGGCGTTGTCGGCGCAGTTGTCGCAGCAGGCGTTGATCGTGAAGTAATCGACGTACTGGTAGAGGTTGCGGAACAGCTTGAGGTAGTCGCCCGCCGCCTGTTCGGGCTGCGTGAGGGTGTTGCGTCCGATGTTGGCTCCGACGATGACCCCCTCGTGGCCGTTGCGTATCCGGGCGATCGTGTGGTAGAGTCCCCGGTTGTTGTGGCCCGGGCGGTGGCGGATCGCCCGGTCGGCCGGCAGCAGGAAGACGCGCGGGAGCGGGTTGCCAGGCTGTGGGCGGGGGGTTACGGTGCCGATCTCGACGAATCCGAATCCGAGGGCCGAAAGT
>CAMWGZ010000056.1 GCA_947173915.1 uncultured Alistipes sp. | reverse complement strand
TTTCAAAAGCAAAATTAAAGATTTCTCTGCAAAAATCGTTACATTTGGAGTCGAAAGAGAGAATATAATCGCAAAAAGGGAATACGCATGAAATATTTCGGATCGCACGTCAGTGCCGCGGGCGGGCCTGAGAACGCGCCGCTCAACGCCCGGAGCATCGGGGCGACGGGCTTCGCCCTCTTTACCAAGAACCAGCGCCAGTGGCGCTCGGCTCCGCTGACCGGCGCGCAGATCGACACTTTCCGCGCGCGCTGCCTCGAGGAGGGCTTCGTGCCCCGGAGCATCCTGCCCCACGACAGCTACCTGATCAACCTGGGCCACCCCGACCGCGAGGGGCTTGAGAAGTCGCGCGAGGCCTTCCTCGACGAGATGAGCCGCTGCCAGGCGCTCGGACTCGACCGCCTCAACTTCCATCCGGGAAGCCACCTCGACCGCATCGCGCCCGACGACTGCCTCGACCGGATCGCCGAGTCGATCAACCTGGCGCTCGACCGTACGCAGGGCGTGACGGCCGTGATCGAGAACACGGCGGGGCAGGGCACCAACCTCGGGTTCCGCTTCGAACACCTGGCCCGGATCATCGACCGCGTGGAGGACAAGACGCGCGTGGGGGTCTGCATCGACACCTGCCACGCTTTCACGGCGGGGTACGACCTGCGCACGGCGGAGGCCTGCGAGCGGACTTTCGCCGAGTTCGACCGCGTCGTGGGCATGAAGTACCTGTGGGGCATGCACCTGAACGATACGCTCAAGGCGCTGGGCAGCCGGGTCGATCGTCATGCGCCGCTGGGCGAGGGCGTGATCGGGATCGAATGTTTCCGCTACATTGCGCGCGACCCCCGCTTCGAGGAGATGCCGCTGATCCTCGAAACGCCCGACGAGGCGCGCTGGCCCGAGGAGATCGCCCGGCTCAAGGCCTTCGCCGCGGAGTGATTCCGCACTAACCGAAACGGAAGAAGCGTCCCTTTTGAGGGACGCTTCTTTTCGTATGGGCTGTTCGTGTCCGGCTCAGAGCCGGTCGAGGCAGTCGCGGATCAGGCGGGCGCTGTCGCGGATCTCTTCGTCGCTGACGGTCAGGGGAGGCGAGATGCGGAAGGCCGTGTCGCAGTAGAGGAACCAGTCGCTCAGGATGCCGACCTTCTTGAACAGGGCCATCATGCGGAACATCTTCTCCGACGAACCCAGCTCGATGGCCAGCAGCAGTCCGCTGCGGCGGATTTCGACCACCTGCGGATGGTCGGCGAGCAGCTCCTCGTAGCGGGCGCCTTTCGCTTCGACCTGTTCGACGATGCCGTTCTCCTCCAGGAAGTCGAGGGCCGCCAGACCGGCCGCGCACGACACCGGGTGGCCGCCGAAGGTGGTAATGTGGCCCAGTACGGGGGCGGTTTGCAGCGTGTCCATGATCTCCTTGCGCGCGACGAACGCACCGAGCGGCATGCCGCCGCCGAAGGCTTTGGCCAGGCAGACTATGTCGGGCGTGATGCCGTATTTGCACATCGCGAACATCGCTCCCGTGCGCCCCATGCCGGTCTGTATTTCGTCGAAGACCAGCAGCGCCCCCTGCTCGTCGCAGCGGCGTCGCAGCGCCTCGAGCCAGCCTGCGGCGGGCGGGCGGACCCCCGCTTCGCCCTGCACCGGCTCCACTATTACGCAAGCCGTGCGGCGGGTGATGAGCCGCAGCTGGTCGAAGTCGTTGAAGTCGATCGACCGCACGTCGGGCAGCAGCGGGCGGAAAGCCCCTTTCCACTCCTCGCCCTCCGGTTCGCCCATCAGGCTCATGGCCCCCTGCGTCGAACCGTGGTAGGCGCGGCGCATCGAGACGATCTCCGTGCGTCCGGTAAAGCGCTTGGCCAGCTTCATGGCCCCCTCGATCGCCTCGGCACCCGAATTGACGAAATAGACGCTCGAAAGCCCTCCGGGGAGCAGCCCGGCGATGCGGGCGGCGTACTGCACCTGCGGACGCTCGATCATCTCGCCGTACACCATCACGTGCATGTAGTCGGCCGCCTGGCGCTGCACGGCCTCCACCACGCGGGGGTTGGCGTGGCCCACGTTGTTTACCGAGACACCCGCCACCAGGTCGTAGTAGCGCTTGCCTTCGGGCGTGTAGAAGAAGCTGCCTTCGGCCCGGGCCACCTCGATCATCATCGGTTCGGGCGAGGTCTGGCCCACATGGGCCAGGAAACGGTTGCGCAGGATCGTATTCATCTTTGTCGAAACTCTTTTCACTTGGGATCGTTCGGGTATTTGCGCTGCAGGATGGCCTCGGCATCCTGCACGCTGGCGTAGCTCCAGCGGTAGAGGATCTCGGCGCGCTCCTCTTCGGAGAGCCGCCACCCGGCGACCTGCTCCCGCATGCGGGTCGAGAGCATGTAGATCAGGATCGCGGCCGAGGCGGAGACGTTGAGGCTTTCGACCATGCCGCACATCGGGATGCGCAGGAACTCGTCGGCCGAGGCGACGACCTCCTCCGAGATGCCGGCGTGCTCGGTCCCGAAGACCAGCGCGAAGGGACCGGCCGCGACATCGAACGTCTCGGGGGTGGTGTCTTCGCGGTGGGGCGTGGTCGCCACGATGCGGTAGCCCTGCGCCTTCAGCGCGCCGAGCGCCTCGGCGGTGGAGGCGTGGCGGCGGAAGTCGATCCACTTGTCGGTGCCGCGCACGATGCTCAGGTTGGGGCTGAACGCGCAGCGGTCCTCGACGGTGTGTATGTCCTGCAGCCCGAACGCCTCGCAGTGGCGCACGAGCGCCGAGGCGTTCTGCGCGTGGTAGGTGTTTTCCGTGAGGATGGTCATGTAGCGGGTCCGCCGGTCGAGCGTGCGGCGCAGGACCTGCTGCCGCTCTTCGGACATGAATTCCGAGAGCCAGGCCGTCCGCTCGGCATACCATTCGAGCGGTCTATTTGCGGTATTTGTCATCGTCGTCGAGCATTTTGAGGTAACTTTCGAAGCGCGACGGCGCGATCTCGCCCCGTTCGACCGCCTCGCGCACGGCGCAGCCCGGTTCGTGGGTGTGGGTGCAGTTGTAGAAGCGGCAGTCGGAGGCGCGGCGCATCATCTCGGGGAAGTAGTGCCACAGCTCCGTGTCGTCTATGTCGATCAGCCCGAACCCCTTGATGCCGGGCGTGTCGATCAGGTAACCCCCTTCGGAGAGGGGGTACATGGTCGAGAAGGTGGTGGTGTGCCGGCCTTTGTGGTGGCTTTCGGAGATGCTGCCCGTGCGGATGTCGAGGCCCGGCTCGACGGCTCCGGCGAGGGTCGATTTGCCCACGCCCGAGTTGCCGGCCAGCAGTGTGGTGCGCCCCGCGAGCAGTGCGCGCACCCGATCCACTCCCGTGCCCTCCAGCGCCGAGACCTCGATGACCTGATAGCCGGCGCTGCGATATACGGCTTCGAACGCGGCGACGGCCTCCGGTTCCCGGGCCGCCAGATCGGCCTTGGCCAGCAGGATCGTGACGGGCACGCGGTAGGCCTCGCACGTGACCAGGAAGCGGTCGATGAATTCGGGGGCGGTCGTCGGCGAGAAGAGCGTGACCGCCAGCAGCGCTTGGTCGATGTTGGCGGCGATGATGTGCGACTCCTTCGAGAGGTTCGAGGCGCGGCGGATGATGTAGTTGCGGCGGGGCGCTATCTCGCAGATGTTGCCGACGCCCTCTTCGTCCGTCTCGCCCGCGATGCGGTCGCCCACGACCACCGGATTGGTCGAGCGCACCCCCTTGAGGCGCAGCCGCCCCCGGATGCGGCACCGGATCGCCTGGCCCTCGTCGGTCAGCACGTCGTACCAGCTGCCCGTGGCGCGGAGCACTATTCCTGTGAAAGTCCGTTCCATAACTCCCGGGTTTCGTCGGCGGAGATGATCCGCTCCTTGGCGCGTTCGAGGAAGGGGAAGAGCGTGTCGGTCAGCCCCACCAGCGGGCGGTAGCAGACGGAGCGTTCGAGCGTCTCTTCGCTGACGAAGGCACCGTCGCGGTTGAGGTCGTCGAAGGCCGAGGCCGTCAGGCTGAGGATCACGATTGTCTTGAGTGCCGCCACGACCGCTCCCGACAGCCGGTCGAGAATGCCGAAGCCGGCGAAGTGGAACACCCGCCGCAGCAGCCGGCCCGCGATGCCGACGGCGATGAGCACGGCGACGAAGACCGCCAGAAAGCCGCCCGCCGGGGCGAACTCCTCCTCCAGATGGAGCAGCCTTCCCGCCTCGGGACCCAGGCGTATGCCCAGCCACACGGCCAGCACGATGCCCGCGAGCGAGCAGAGTTGCAGGATCAGCCCCTGGCGCCACCCGCTGAACAAGGCCCATGCCAGGGCGGCCCCCACGATCAGGTCGATGATACTCATTGAGATTCCTTGAATTTATTAGCGGCAAAGATACGAATAAGCGAGGGCAAAAGCAAGCGAGCTTGCGTTTTGCCGAGCGGGAGTATCTAAAACGAAGTTAAAGATACGAATAAGCAGAGGGGCAAAAGCAAGCTCGCTTGCGTTTTGGTGCGGCAAGAGCGCCCGAGACGAAGCCGGAGATGGGAAAAAGTTTATCTTTGTGGTCATGAAAAGCATTTTGGTCATAGATAATCACGATTCGTTCGTGTACAACGCCGTGCAGTTCTTGCGCGAAGCTCCCGGCGTGGGGGCGGTCGAGGTGCGCCCCAACGACCGGATCGACCTCGCCGCGCTCGGGAGTTACGACGGGATCCTGCTCTCGCCCGGTCCGGGGATCCCCCGCGAGGCGGGGCTGCTGCTGCCGGCCATCGGGCGGATCGTCCGCGAACGGATCCCCGCTCTGGGGATCTGCCTGGGCCATCAGGCGCTGGCCGAGGCCTTCGGCGCGCAGCTCGTGCAGCTTGCCGCGCCGCTGCACGGCCACGCCACCACGCTGTGCGACGTGGATTTCTCCGATCCCCTTTTTCGCGGGATGGAGCGTGCGCCGGTGGTGGGGCGCTACCATTCGTGGACGGTCGCCCGCCGTTCGCTGCCCGAAGAGCTGGTCGTGACCTCGTGCGACGAGCAGGGCGATGTCATGTCGCTGCGCCACCGCTCGCTCCCCCTGCACGGGGTGCAGTTCCACCCCGAGTCGTGCATCTCCGACTGCGGCGGGCGGATGTTCCGCAACTGGCTCGCGACGCTCGGTGCGCGCCGCTGACGGCCGGCCGGTTGCAATGAAAACCCCCTCTCCGTTGTCGGGAAAGGGGGTTTCTCGTATCTGTTCCTGCGCTATCGTTCCAGCACCACGCTGACGCGGTCGAGCTTGCCGCCCAGCGGCGGAGCCAGTTTCGACACCTTGCAGCGGATGCGGCGAATCTGCGGAAAGCGGTCGTAGAGCGCGTCGATGATGTTGGTCGCCACCCGTTCGATGGTCCGTTGCGTGGTGCGCATCTGCTCGCGCACGGTCTCATAGACCCACAGGTAGTTCACCGCCTTCTCCACGCAGTCCTCGCGGGCCACGTCGCCCAGTTCGGCCGTGATCTCGAGATCGACCGTGAAGCGGTTGCCGACCTTCTGCTCCAGGTCGTAGCAGCCGTGGAAGGCCCGGAACTCCATCCGGTCCAGGATGATGGTGTATTCCATGTTATTCGGCGATGACCAGGTAGTAGTTCTTCTTGCCTTTCTGCACGAGCAGGTATTTGCCGCCCAGCAGATCCTCCGGGCCGAGCGGCCGCATCGGGTCGGCGATCTTCTCCTTGTTGAGCGACACGCCTCCCGCCTGCACCATCTTGCGGCACTCGCCCTTCGAGGGGAAGACGGCCGTCTTCTCGGCGCACAGCTCGATGAAGGGAAGCCCGGAAAGCTCCTCGCGGGCGATGCGGAACTGGGGAACGCCCTCGAACACCTGGAGCAGCGTCTGCTCGTCCAGCCGGCGGAGCGCTTCGGAGGTCGCGCCGCCGAAGAGTATGTTCGATGCCTCGACCGCCTTTTCGTACTCCGCCTCGGAGTGGATCATCACGGTAATCTCGCGGGCGAGCCGCTTCTGTAACACCCGCAGGTGGGGTGCCGCGTCGTGCTCGGCGATCAGCGCCTCGATCGTCTCGCGGTCGAGCAGCGTGAAGATCCGGATGTAGCGCTTGGCATCCTCGTCGCTGGTGTTGAGCCAGAACTGGTAGAACTTGTAGGGCGAGGTGTAGCGCGCGTCGAGCCACACGTTGCCGCTCTCGGTCTTGCCGAACTTCGTGCCGTCGGCCTTGGTAATGAGCGGACAGGTCAGGGCGAAGGCCTCGCCTCCCGCCTTGCGGCGGATCAGCTCCGTGCCGGTGGTGATGTTGCCCCACTGGTCGGCGCCGCCCAGCTGCAGCTTGCAGTTCTGCGTCTGGTAGAGGTGCAGGAAGTCGTAGCCCTGGACCAGCTGGTAGGTAAACTCCGTGAACGACATGCCGTCGCCCTCGCCGTTGAAGCGTTTCTTCACGGAGTCCTTGGCCATCATGTAATTGACGGTAATGAGCTTGCCGATGTCGCGGATGAACTCCAGGAACGAGAACTCCTTCATCCAGTCGTAGTTATTGACCATCATGGCGGCGTTGGGCGCCTGCGACTCGAAGTCGAGCAGCTTGGCCAGCTGCCGCTTGATCGCCTCCTGGTTGTGGCGCAGTGTCTTCTCGTCGAGCAGGTTGCGCTCCTGTGATTTGCCGCTCGGGTCGCCGATCATGCCGGTCGCGCCGCCCACCAGGGCGATGGGTCGGTGGCCGCAGAGCTGGAAGTGCTTGAGGATCATTACGCCGACCAGGTGGCCGATGTGCAGCGAATCGGCCGTCGGGTCGATACCCAGGTAGGCCGTCGCCATCCCCTTGCGGAGCTCCTCCTCGGTGCCGGGCATGACCGTGTGGATCATGCCGCGCCAGGTCAGTTCTTCGATGAAATCTTTGTTTGCCATATCGTGTCTTTGTTTTTCGTTTTTTTGTTCGTTTTCAAGGCATCCTCCTCTCGCTTCGGGCGGCCCGGGCGGAGGTCGTCTCTGCGTCCGGCCTGCGGAGGCGGTGCGGTTATTCCGTTTCCAGGTCGAGCGCCCGGCGCAGTTCGACCAGCAGCGGGTTCTTTTCGGTCATGTGGCGCACCCGGTCCTCGAGCTTGATGGGGCGGGCGGCCCGGATCTCCTCGCTGACCGTTACCTCCAGCTCCAGCATCCCCTCGATGCCGGCGCTCTCGGCGATGCGCAGCAGCAGTTCGGTGCGGTTGCGGAGGATCTCCTCGCGCAGCGCTTCGGAGGCTACGGCGATCAGGATCGCATGGCCCCGGAACTTCATCGGCTCGAAGGCGGCGACGAAGCGGGGGCGCGATTCGCGAACGAGCGCAAGGATGCGCGGGCGGGCCGCTTCGAGCTTTTCGGCGCTGCGGGGGTCGATCGTCGCGGCCGCTGTCGGGCGCGGAGCCTGATCGTCGGCTGCGGCGGCCGTTTCCGGAGCGTTGCCGCTGATCAGCTCCGAGAGCGAGAATCCCGATGCCAGACGCGCGGGGCGTGGCCGGGCGGCGGACTCCGTCGGGGGCGGTGCCGCAGTTTCGGGCGGCGTTCGGGCCGGGGTGGCTGCTTCTGCGGTCTCCGGCGCGGGTCCGGGGCGTTGAACGGTTGCGGGGGGCGCTTCGGTCCGCTCCGCCTCCT
>CAMWGZ010000055.1 GCA_947173915.1 uncultured Alistipes sp. | reverse complement strand
GAACTGCAGGTGCTCTACGTCTCGATGAACAAATTCCAGGCGCAGTTCCAGACCGCTTACAAAAACGGGGAGATTCCGGACTTCATCCACTTCTACCAGATGATCGACGTCCTGATCATCGACGACATTCAGGAACTGACGGGCAAGACGGGCACGCAGAACGCGTTCTTCAACATCTTCAACCACCTGCAACTGGCCGGCAAACAACTCGTGCTGACGTCGGACAAACCGCCCGTGGAGCTGAAAGACATCGAACAACGCCTGCTGACCCGCTTCAAATGGGGACTCTCGACGCAGGTCAATGCGCCCGATTACGACACCAAGATCAAGATCATCAAGGCAAAGGCCCAGAAGCTCAACATCCCCATATCGGACGAGGTAATCGCCTACCTGGCCAACAACATCTCGGCCAACGTGCGGGAGATCGAGGGTGCCCTCTCGGCCCTGATCGCACACGCCTCCTACCTGGGGCGCAAGATCACGCCGGCCCTGGCGCGGGAGATCCTGAAGATCTACGTACAGGTGTTCCAGAAGGAGGTTACCATCGAGCAGATCATCCGTGTCGTGTGCGAATACTTCGACATAGATGCCGAGCGGCTCAACTCTCCGGAGCGTACCCGCAAGGTGGCCCAGGCCCGGCAGATAGCCATGTATCTGGCCAAGCAGCACACCAAGTCGCCGCTGATCGCGATCGGAGCGGCGATCGGCAAGCGCAACCACGCCACGGTGCTCCACTCCTGCAAGGCCGTGTCGAATCAGATCGAAACGGACAAGGCATTCCAGCAGCAGATGCTCGAACTCGAAAAACTGATCCTGGCCTAAAGCCGGGATCTCTTTTTTCACAACCGTCCCTTTCCCCATACCACGGCATCGCCCTCCCGACAAACTCCTCGGAAACATCCGGGAAATTCCGGGAGGCGCGCACACTCCCGACGCAACAGACACACGGAAGCGCTCTGTTCCGAAGCGCAGACTCCGCGCGCCCGCATCGTCCGCAAGGTTCCGCAACGCCAACCGCCCCACCCTGACGGGAAGACGGATCAGCGGCGGCAGATCTCCCGGAAATCGCAATAGCGGCAGGTGTGCTCCGCATCGTCGCACTGCCGGAACGGAACCGCCGGATCGAACAGTTCGGAGAGGGTGCGGGCGAGCATCCCTTCGAACTCCTCCCGATACTCCGAGTAGCGCCCCCCCGTACGATCGCGTTCGCGATCGACCAGCAGGGGCGAATAGTCCGGCCGGTTCATGGCCCGCACGTAAAAGAGCGCCGGCTCGGCATCGCACCCGCAGGAGTAGGAAAGCATCATTGCGTAGAGCAGTGTCTGCAAGATATTGGACTGCCGCTGCTTCGCCTCCCCCTCGAAAAGCGCCGCAACGCCCCGGAACTCCAGATGGGGTTCGCCCGTCTTGTAGTCCACCACACGCAGCACCCCGTCCGGCAGCCGGTCGATGCGGTCGGCGATGCCCTGGAAAAGCACCCGCAGCCTGCGGCCGGCGCTTTCGAAGGCGAACTCGTGCCCGATCCGCCGCTCCAGCCCCTCGATCGTGAAGCGGTCGTGCTCCGCATCGTAAGGTAGAATGCCGTTGCGCAGATAGCGGGCGACAATGTCGCGCACGAGCAGCAGGTTGCCGCTGTAACGATCCTCCCGTGCTGCGGGGTCCTGCAAATAGTTCTCGTTGATCGAATCCACGACGGCCCGCATCACCTCGTCGGAGCGGACGAGCGCCCGCAGCTTCCCGCCCGGATTCGCCTCGCCGACCAGCGGTGCGTAAAGCCGCTGCATGGCCGCATGCAGGATCGTGCCGAACATCGGGGCATCGACCTCCTCCACGATCTCGTCGTCGGGCTTGAGGCGGGCCAGCGAATGAAAGTAGAAGCGGAGCGGACAGGCCACATAACGGAAGAAGGCCGTGGGCGACAGCGGCGCGGGATCCTCCTCCGCAACGAACCGGGCCAGCTTTTCGGCCACCGCGCCCGTTTTCGCCACCTCGATCGGAGCCGACTCCGCCCGATTGACATCGATGCCCACCTCCCGGTAAGCGAGTTCGAAGGGCGACTCGTAGGCCAGCTGACGAATGTAGCGGCTCGGCTCGCCGGTGCTCTTCTCATCGGCATGGGCGCAGTAGAGCAGCGAGACATGCTCGGCCCGCTGCACGAGCCGGTAGAAGTAGTAGGCATAGACCCCCTCGTGATGCTCGGGCGTGGGCAGCGAATAGGCCGCCCGCAGATTATAGGGGATGAACGAGTTGCCCGAGACGACGCTGCCCGGGAAGTTGTCGTCGTTCATCGAAAGCAGCAGCACGTTCCGGAAGTCGAGGTTGCGGGTTTCGAGGATGCCCATGACCTGAATCCCTTCGAGGGGCTCGCCCTGGTAAGGGATCCGCAGCGTCTGCAGGTGGCGGCGCAGCAGCGAGGTATAAATCGCCTCGGAAAGCTCCAGATCGCAATCATCCAAGCAATTACGCAACTTGATCAACTCCTCGGCCACTACCGCCAGAAACTCCGTCCGGCGGCGCGAACCCTCGTCAGTCAGGCTGCGGTGGACCTCAGAGACCGCCTCGATCAGGTAGTCCGAAAGGGCCCGCCACCCCTGGACGCGACGGAAAAGCGCACGGGCCAGCGGCGAGTGCCGCAGCATCCCGCCCTCGATCATGATCCGCCGGCTGCGCACGATCTCCTCCAGGATCCGCACGCTGCCGGCCTCCTCCCCGCCGGTCATGTAGGGATGGGCCAGCAGCCCCGACACGTCGGCATGATAAAAAAGCGCCTCATCCTGCCCTCCGCGGGCATGATGCTGCAATTCGATGAGCCGTTCGACGAACGAATAGACCAGACTCCGCTTCAGGGGGTAGCCCATCGTCACGTTGATCTTGCCCAGCTCGGCGGGCAAAGCGTGCAGCAGCGGTGTCAGCAGCTCCTCGTCGGTCAGCACGATGGCCGTCTCCTTGCCTAAGGGACCCTGTTCGGCGGCCAGGTCGCGGAGAATCTTCGCGACATGCTTGCACTGCACGACATTCGAAACGGCCGAAACCACCTCGAACCGCTTCGGCTCGCGGAAGTGGTCGTGCGTGATCCCGCCGCGCGGAGGAAACCGCACCAGATTGTCGCGGACGAAGAGTCCCGCCTCCTGCTCCGGACGCTCCTTATAATAGTCGTCGTAATCCCAGTAAAATTCGGCTCCGGCTGCCGAAGCGAGGTGTTTGAAAAGCTCCTTTTCGCACTCCGAGAGGGCGTTGAACCCGACCGCCACGAAGCGCCGTCCGTCGTCGAAGGCGAACTCCCCGCTCCGCAGCCGCTCCGCAGCCGTGCGGTGCACCATGCCCGGATAGGCCATCCCCAGCTCGGAGAGGCGCTCCCGGAACTGCCGGTAAACGGGTCCCAGCGTCTGCCAGACGGCCAGGAAGCGGCGCTTTTCCTGCGACAGCGCCTCCTCGTCCCGGAAATTGGCCCAGAAGGCGACGATCTTCAGCTGCTCCGGAGTGAGGTACGATATGTCGGCCTCCATCTCCTTGATATCCGACAGGTTGCGGAACAGCATACCGGCATCGATGCGGTACTTGTCGATCGTATCGAAGTCGGTCAGCAGCAGTTCGCCCCAGAAGTAGAATTTGTCGAACGACTCGGCATGGAAGCGCGAATAGACCTTGTACAGTTCGGTAATCAGCCGGATCCGGTCGCCGGCACGCAGTCCCGAAGCCTCCGCCATCAGCTCATCGACCGTCGTCCAGCGGGGCTGCCACAACGGCCGGGAGACAATCCGGGAGAGGGCATCGTTGAAAAAGACCCGCGCACGGCGCGACGGAAAAAGCAGATGCAGCGAGGAGAGATCCTCCCCGTAGCGATCGTAGAGATCGGCTGCAACCTCTTGCAGGAAACTCGTCATCGCACCGGTGCCCTTACTCCTCCTCGAATACGATCTCGCCGCCGATCAGGACGTTCGACAGATGCAGCAGCTCGGGCCGGCCCACACAGACGAGCCGCCCCTTCGTCGCAAACGAAGCCTCCAGACGCTCCGGAGCCGCTACGGTCGCCTCGGCCTTGTTGCTTACCTCGATCCGCAACGACATGAACGTCGCCGCGGAAGCGTCGAGCCGGCCGGTCGAAACGGAGAGGTCGCCGTAGCGGACCGCCCCCGAGAGCACCGCCACGCTGCGGCCCGTCAGCTCCAGCGAAAGGTCCTTCACATCGAAGGCGGTCCGCAGGAGCGCTCCGCCCGAAACGACGCAGCGCACGAGAGAACCCTCCACCGGCTCGTCGAACGACACCTCGGCTCCCCGGATCCGAATCTCATCAAGCGTATGGTAATAGACCGTCACATCGGTGGCGGACTTCTCCCGGTTGCCGATCCGCTCCGAAACGGTCAGCATCTTGTTCTTATCGACCTTATACTTGAATCCGCTGTCGTAAACGCCCTTGGTGTCGTAAACGATCCGGGGAGCCTGATCGGCCGCCACCCGGACCAGACGCACCCGGAAAAGCCCCTCGATGCTGATGCCGCCGAAGGAGGGCAGCCACTCCATCCGTTCGCCGCTCGCGGCCGCAATCTCGGGAGCCAGCTGCGCGGCCGCCGCTCCGCCTGCTTCCGTTGTCGGGTTCTGAGCCGCCGCCGAAGCGCACCCGGCCAATAACGCCAGGCAGATCATCCATCTTTTCATAAGTACAACTTGTTATCTGTTTCGATTCGCTAAGATACGCCTTTTTTCCGAAACGGAGCCTTCCGAGAGGCTTTATCGCCCCGGCCCTCCCGCTTTTCCCACTTTTGGAAAACTCCCGGAACACAGCCTCCCGCCCCGAGGGCCGAGAATCCCCGAGGAAAACGCATCTCTCCCATCCGCACCTCGGCATTATTTCCTACCTTTGTCCTTAAATAAAAGATCAACCGAGATTTGAGAGCCAAAATACTCAACGCCAGCGCGGGTTCGGGCAAAACCTACCAGCTCGCCTACAAATACGTCCGCGACGTGGTGCAGCAGCCCACGCTCTACCGCCACATACTGGCCGTTACCTTTACCAACAAGGCGACCGAGGAGATGAAGTCGCGCATCCTGAACGAGATCCACGCGCTCGCCTCCGATGCGCCGAGCGGCTACCTGGCCAATCTCTGCCGGGAACTCGAACTCGACGAACGGACCGTGCGCACACGCGCCAGGGAGGCGCGCACACGCATCCTGCACGACTACTCGCGTTTCACGATTCTGACCATCGACACCTTCTTCCAGCGCATCCTGCGCGCCTTCATCCAGGAGCTGGGCATCGACCTGAACTACAACATCGAGATCGAAACCGCCTCCGTGCTCGGCAAGGGGGCCGATGCCCTGGTCGAGGAGATCCGCACCGACACCGAGCTGCAACGCTGGCTCACGGCCTTCGTCGAGGAGCGCATCGACGAGGGCAAGCGCTGGGACGTGCGGGAGGGCATCCTCTCGCTCGGCGGCGAGATCTTCAAGGAGAGCAACCGCGAGGCCCTCGCCACGGAGCGCTCCAAAACCGCGCTGAGCGCCATCGTGGGCCGCGCGCGGGCGCGGGCACGGAGCGAGAAGGAGCACTTCCGGGAGCTGGGAGCAAAAGCGGTCGGCATCATGCGGCAGGCGGGCCTCTCGCCCGCGGATTTTACCGGCAAAAGCCGCAGCTTCGCTCGCTACTTCGAGACGGCGGCCGACGGGGAGATCAAGCCGCCGACGGCCACCGTCCGCAAAATGAGCCTCACGACGGAGGGCTGGTGCGCCAAAGACTCCCCGGCACGGACGGTCGTCGGGAGCCTGCAGCCGCTGCTCGCCGAACTGTGCGCGCACTACGATTCCTGCATCCGCTTCTGGAACACCGCCGACCTGCTGCACGAGAACTACCGCAGCTTCGCCCTGCTGCACGACCTCTACATGAGGATCCGGCGCATGTGCAACGAGGAGAACGTCATGATGCTCTCCGAAACGAAAAACATCCTCTCGGAGTTCATCCGCAACAACGATGCCCCCTTCATCTACGAAAAGGCGGGCAACCGCTACGACCGCTTCATGATCGACGAGTTCCAGGACACCTCGGCGCGCGAGTGGGAAAACTTCATCCCGCTGCTGCAAAACGCAATGGCCCAGTCCGAAGAGACCTCCGTGCTGATCGTCGGCGACATCAAGCAGTCGATCTACCGCTGGCGCGGAGGCGACTGGCGCATCCTGCACGAGCGGGCCACGGCCGAACTGGGGGCCGACAACACGGAAACCGTCCACCTGACCGACAACTTCCGCAGCCTCCCGCTGATCGTCGCCTTCAACAACCGCACGATCAGCCGGGTGGTCGCCGCCGACAACGCCACCCTGAACGCCCTGCTCGCCGAGGCCCCCCGCGAGGTGCTGTCGCCCGCCGCACGCACAGCCCTGCACGACACGCTCGCCGAGGCATACCGCAGCCACGAGCAGACGGCACGCAAGCAGAGCGTCAATCCGGGTTACATCAACATTACCTGCTACGGAGAGGAGCCGCCGCTCATAGATCGAATAAAGATGTTGATCGACAAAGGATTTCGACCGAAGGACATGATGATCCTCGTGCGCAGCGGCGCAGACGGGGCGCGGGCGGCGGCCGCACTGCTGGAGTTCAAGCGCCGCAACGACGATCCCCGTTACCGGTTCGACGTGATGACACAGGAGGCGCTCATCGTCGGAGCTGCCCCCGTAAGTTCGTTCGTCATCGCCTGCCTGAGGCTGTCGGTCAATCCGCACAACTCGCTGCACCGGGCCATCTACAACCGCTTCCTGGAGAAAGAGGCGTTCGACACCCCGCTCGACGAGGAGGAGGTGCTCTTCTTCCGCTCGCTGCGCCTCTATCCGCCCGAGGAGGCATTCGAACGGATCGTGATGCGCTACCGGCTGCGGCTGCACCGTCAGGAGCTCGCCTACCTGCAGGCGCTGCACGAGCAGATCATCAACTTCTGCATCGGAAAAATCGCCGACATTCCGCTTTTCCTGCGGTGGTGGGACGAGCAGGGAAGCGGTCGGTCGCTGAGTGTGGAGCAGGGCGAGACGACCATCGAGATCACGACGATACACAAGGCGAAAGGGCTTGAAAAGAAGGTGGTGCTGATCCCCTACTGCAACTGGCCGCTCGACCCGAAGGCCAGCGGCGGCGGCAACATCGTCTGGGCCGAAAGCCGGGATGAGCAGCTCGCCGAAATCGGCCGCTTCCCCGTGCGTTACAAGACCAGCATGGGCGAGTCGTTCTTCTCGGAGGAGTATTACCGCGAAAGGATATATGCCCACGTGGACAACATCAACCTGCTCTACGTGGCCCTCACACGGGCTGTCGAGTCGCTCCATATTTTCATTCCCGAGGGCGGCGGCCGGGGCAGCAACGTCGGGCAGCTGTTGCTGCAACACCTCGACACGTCCGGAGGCGGCACGCAGCACGAACCGCTCGAAGGGCGCATCACCCGAACCGACGAGGGCGAGGTGCACGAGTTCGGCATCTTCGCCGGTCCCGAACCCGAGAAAGAGTCCCGCACCGACGCGGAGCATCTGCTGCTCGAAGAGTACCCCACCGCCGAACCCGACCTGCGGCTGAGCCTCCCCTCGCAGCGCTATTTCGAACACGACGAAGCCGATGCGACCTCGCTGCGCGACCTGGGCATCCTGCTGCACAAGAC
>CAMWGZ010000054.1 GCA_947173915.1 uncultured Alistipes sp. | reverse complement strand
ATACTCCCGCTCGGCAAAATACAAGCAAGCTTGCTTTTGCCCTCGCTTATTCGTATCTTTGTCAGCAGTTAATCGGATTGTAATAATGGTACTGATTGAAATCATAGCGGATTACCTCGGATGCCACCGGAGGGTTGTCGTTCCGCAACTGGGTACGTTCGTGGTCAAGATGCCCGACGGCGGCGTGGTTTTTTCCGAACTGCTGCGTCGCGACGACGGTGTGCTGCGCGGGCTGCTGCGCGAGCGGAGCGGCATGAGCGAACTGGAGGCGGCCGGAGCGATCGACCGCTTCGTTTTCGAGGTGCGCCATGCCCTCGAACGCGAGGGCGTTTATCCGATGGAGGGTTTCGGACGGATGCTTCTCGCCGCCAACGGGACGATCGAATTCCGCTACGAACCCGCCGCGAAGCCGGCTGCGGCCGCGACGGCGATGCCGTCCGCTTCCACCGAAGCGCAGACCGAGCCGGAACGGAAACAGGAGCCGGAGCGGACCGCCCCGGCGGAACCTCGGGTTTCGCCGTCGCGCCTGCGTGTTCCCGAGCCTTGCGTGCGGGGGTTGCAGTACGGAAAACCGCTCAAGACGACCGAGGGATATACCTATCTCGGTGCCGCGCCGCGCCGCGGTCCGGACAAGTTCGTGCTGATCGCCATCGCCGTGGCGCTGCTGGCCGTCGGCGTGATCGTTTACGGTTACCTGCGCCGGGCGAAGATCGAACGGCTCGAACGCGAATATATGGAGCAGCTCGTGCTTCCTGAGGGAGAGGGCGCGGAGCTTCCGGTTGCGGACGAAGCCGAGTGACGCGTGCGCTCCGGAGCGTCCGGCGAAAAGTCTGCGCGACAGGGCGGGGCGCACTGCTCCGCGAAAAACATTGAAGAGAAAATGAGTGATCTGACCAACATAAAGGCCCGTTTCGGGATCATCGGCAATTCGGAGGCGCTGAATCGGGCGCTGGAGGTGGCCCTGCGGGTCGCAACGACCGATCTGTCGGTGCTCGTGACGGGCGAGAGCGGCGTGGGCAAGGAGTTTTTCCCGCAGGTCATCCACGCCTACTCGGCACGCAAGCACAACAAGTACATCGCCGTGAACTGCGGCGCGATTCCCGAGGGAACGATCGACTCGGAGCTTTTCGGCCACGAAAAGGGGGCCTTTACCGGTGCGGTCGAGGCGCGCAAGGGCTATTTCGAGGAGGCCGACGGCGGAACGATCTTTCTGGACGAGGTGGCCGAGCTGCCCCATTCGACGCAGGTCAGGCTGCTGCGCGTGTTGCAGACCGGGGAGTTCATCCGCGTGGGTTCGGCCCGTGTGCAGAAGACCGACGTGCGCGTGGTGGCCGCCACCAATACCGACCTGCAGGAGGCGATCGCTTCGGGCCGGTTCCGCGAGGATCTCTACTACCGGCTCAATACGGTGCCGATCCAGGTGCCGCCCCTGCGGGAGCGCAGGGAGGATATCCATCTGCTTTTCCGCAAGTTCGCTGCGGACGTGGCGACACAGTACCGCATGCCGGTCATCTCGCTCGACGGCGAGGCCCGCCGCATGCTCGAAACCTACTATTGGCGGGGCAACGTCCGCCAGCTCAAGAACGTTGCCGAGCAGATCTCGGCCGTCGAGGAGGCGCGGCTCATTACGCCCGCGATCCTTGCGCGCTACCTCCCGGCGCAGCCGTCGGGCGGTTCGGCCGTGTCGCTCAGCGCCGCACGGGGTGGCATGTCGGAGGAGGGCATGTCCACCGAGCGGGAGCTGCTCTACAAGGTGCTGTTCGACATGCGGGGGGATATCAACGACCTGAAGCGGATGATGGCCGAGCTGATGCAGCGGGCACCCCAGCCGGCGGAGCCGCCCAAGGACCTGGCCGGACTGCTGCCCGCTCCGGCGCGGAGCATCGCTCCCGCCGCCGACTATGCCGAGAGCGAGGTGGTGGTCGAGGAGCCGTCGCGCGAGCTGACCAAGGCCGACGTGCAGCGCGAGCAGATCGTGCGGGCGCTGCGGCGCAACAACGGCCGCCGCCGGGAGGCTGCCGCCGAGCTGTTCATGTCGGAGCGGACGCTCTACCGCAAGATCAAGGAGTTGGGAATCGACGAAAATTCGTAACATGCAAAACAGGATATTGAACGCCATGAACCGTTTCATGAAACATACGCTCGTGCTGGCGTGCGCCGCGCTGCTTGCCGCCTGCGGATACAGAGTGAACTATTCGCTGTCCGGAGCTTCGATCCCGGTGGCTGCCAAGACCTTCAGCGTGGCCTACTTCCCCAACAACGCGCCGATGGTGGCCCCGATCCTCAGCTCCACGATGACCGATGCCCTGCGCGACAAGTTCGCCCGGCAGACCCGCCTGGAGCAGGTCGATGAGGGGGGCGACTTCGCTTTCGAAGGTGCCATCGTGGGATACTCCTCCGTGACCGCCGCCGTGTCGGGCACCACCGAAACCGCGTTGCTGAACCGACTGACCATCAGTGTCTCGGTAACCTTTACCAATGCGGTGGACGAGAGTGCCTCGTTTCAGAACAAGATGTTTTCCGCCTACCAGGACTACGACTCCAGCCGCCTGCTCAACGAGGTGGAGGGCGAGCTGATCCCGCAGATCGTCGATCAGCTGGTTACGGACATTTATCAGGCGACCGCCGCAAACTGGTAACCGATGGAGCGCGTGACGATGCGGCCGGCCGCCGGCCGGTGGAGCGACGAGCAGCTCGATGAGCTTATCGGGCGATACGGGTGGTTCATGCCGTTGCGGGTGCTGCGGGCGCAGCGCGGAGGGGTGCCCGATCTGCGGACGCGGATCGTCGCCACGGCGCGCCCCCTGCCTTACGGTTGTGTGGAGGTCGATCGCGGGGCGCTTTGCCGGGTCGCTCCGCAGGATCTGATCGACCGCTTCCTGCGCGAGGGGGGCCACCGGATCGTGGCCGACGAGAAGGGGGCGGCCGAGGAGATCCGCACCGAGGCCGAGATCGGCGGCGACGACGACCTGGTTACCGAGGAGCTGGCCGAAATCTACGCGGCACAGGGATTGTGCGGGGAGGCGATCGCCATTTATCGCAAATTAAGTTTGTTAAATCCGGAAAAAAGTGTTTACTTTGCGTCGCTTATAGACAAAATCGGGAAAAATAATTAAATAAAAAAGGATATGTTATACACGCTTTGTATCATTCTGATTCTGATCGCCAGCATTTTGATCATCCTGGCCGTGCTCGTGCAGAGTCCCAAGAGCGGCATGGCCGCCAATTTCGGTGCTTCGAACCAGGTCATGGGTGTCCGTCAGACTTCCGATTTTCTGGAGAAGTTTACCTGGACGATGGCTGCCGTGATCTTCGCGCTGAGCCTGTTGGCCACGCTGGCGATGGACCGCGGACTGGTGGCGACGAGCAATGCCGAGATCGAGCGCGACAGAAGCGCTGCGATGGAGAAGGTGCTCATCGAAGATATCGCTCCCGCAATGCCGCAGGCCGAGCTGCCCGCAGCGGAGGCTCAGGAGACTGTCGAAGTCGTCGAGGAGTAAGACGCATCGGAATTTTTATCCTTCGGAGGAAGTTCCGGGGGTATCTATCAACACAAGAGGCTCGCGATCGAATCGCTAGCCTCTTGTCCTATTTGTTCTCCCCTCGCAGCGGGGGAGATGTTGTTGTTGCGGGCGAGGTTATCGCCCTCCCGTCGTGAGCCGCGAGACGAGTGCTTTGAGGGGCGAGTACCTCCGCAGCAGCACTGCGGCCGTCGCTCCGGCGAGAACCCCTGCGAACAGCCACCCGAGGGGCCGTGCCGCCGGACGCTTCCTCTGCTCCTCCTGCCGGAGCGACTCCGTTTCGCTCCTTGCCAGCGAGTCCGTCCGCTGTTGTCTCCGGGCCGCTTCGACGCGATGCTGCCGCAGGGTGTCGGTCGTGCTCCGCTGTCGGGCCACCTGCCGTTCGATGCGGATGCTCCGGCGGGCGATGCTGTCGCACGCACCCCGGATGACGATCCCGTCGCCGCGCCGTTCGGCCTCGACGCTCGCCCGTCCCTCCCGGGCGCTGTATTTTGCCCCTTCGGGCAGCTCAAGGAGGCTGCGGATCGGAATCGTCATCTCGCTCCGCTCCGCTGCGACCGGCTCCGAGCGGAACAGCCGGATCGTCGTCGTATCCGTCCGCTCCTCCTGCCGCAGACGGTCTGCCGTATGGTGCGAGACGCTCTCGCGTGCCTCTTCCCGCTGCGTGGTGCGGTGTCGGTCGTCGTGTCGTGTTGCCTCGGTCGTGACGCTTCGCGTCGTCGTGCAGTCCGTCATCGTCGCGATGAGGAGCAGCCCCAGGGGGAGTCCCCCGATTCGGTTTTTCATGTTGCAGTCGATTCAGTCGGCGGGTCAGTCGGTCGATCTTGCTGTTGAGCGAGTCGATCTTCTCCTCCATGATTTTCTGGTTGGCCAGCAGCCGGGCGTTGTCGGCCTGCAGGCGTATGTTTTCGTTGAGCGTGCCGGTGTATTTCTCGCTCAGCAGGTCGATGGAGCGCTGCAACGCGGCGAGAAAGTCGTTGTTGCGCCGCCTGCGGGAGACGATCCACGTGATGAGCGACGACAGAAATCCGCTCGGCAGCGCCCAGGTCAGCAGCTGTGTCGTTCCCTCTTCCATTGCTTCCTTCCGTTGTGTTTCAGAGCCGTTCGATCATCCGTGCAATTGCGTCGATGGAGTCGGCATAATGTGTCGGGTCGGCCGTACAGTAACCGGCCCGCGCGATTTCGTAGGCGAACCGGCGCACCTGGTCGCGGTACTGCATCGCCTGGCGGTAGCGTTCGGAGGAGAGGACGCGGAAGTGGTCGCGCAGACACTCCTCGACCGTGGCGTAGTCGCGGAAGGCCCGGTCCACGACGTAGCGGTAGCGTCCGTCGGGCAGCTGCGTGACCGAGTGTACGCGGACGAACTCTGCGCTGCCGCGGTCGTCGTTCCGGTATTCGGTCGTCGTAACGATCCGGCGGGGACCCTTCCACCGCCTGTCGGCCGTGATGCCGAAGAGGTTGTTGCCGATTGCGTGCGCTCCCCAGCCGCTTTCGAGTGCGGCCTGTGCCGCGACGAAGAGCGGGGAGAGTCCCGTTTCGGCGCAGAGGCGTTCGATGGCGGGGTAGTAGGTGCGCTTGAATGCCGCGGGAGTCGTCGGGGAGCGTCCCGATACATTGATCGTCGTGCGGCGCGCGTTGGCCGCAGGATGGGTTGCCGTGTTTCCGGTCGGTTTCATGATGTTCTTGTTTTGCGGTTTGTCGGAACGAAGTTAGGGGCGCTGCGCACCTTTTGCAAATCGCGGTTTTATCATGCCGCGCACCGGGGGCATCATGCGCCCGGCGGTGCGCACGATGTCGGGGAGACTGCCTCCGGGCCGAGGCCGCCGTGTGCGGCGGGAGGTGCGGCGGATGGCGTTCTCGAAAGAGAGGAGGGAGGAGCTGTCGGGAGGAACGGGCACGAAAAACCGCCGCCCGTCGGCTCTCGGGGAGCATGACGGGCGGCGGAGGTATCGTTGCGCGGAGCGGAAGTGCTTTTCGGTTATCGGTCGGCACGCTGCCGGGCGTGTTTTTTCTTGTGGCCGGTGTCGAAGTTGTGCTGGAGGATGCGGGTCAGCTCCTCCGGGGCGATGTCGCGGGTCAGCGTGCCGTTCTGGGCGATGGAGATGCCGCCCGTCTCTTCCGAGACCACCAGGATGATCGCATCGGAGATCTCGCTCATGCCGATGGCCGCGCGGTGGCGCGTGCCGTAGGACTTGGGAACGTCGCTCTGCGTTACGGGCAGGATGCACTTCGCCGCCACGATCCGGTCGCCTTCGATCACGACGGCTCCGTCGTGCAGCGGCGCATTCTTGAAGAAGATGTTTTCGAGCAGCGGGGTGGAGATGCGCGCGTCGATGGCGATACCGCCCTCGGTAATGAGTTTCAGATCGCTCTGACGGCCGATCACGATCAGTGCGCCGGTCTTCGTTGCGGCCATTTCGCGGCAGGCCGTCACGATCGGGGCGATGATGTGGGTCGAGGTCGAGTTGTTGCGGGTAAAGATGCGCGAGATGAAGTTGAGCCCTTTCTGGCGCATGCCGATCATTTGGAGGAAGCGGCGTATCTCGGGCTGGAAGACGATGAGCATGCCGATCACGCCGACGCTGACGAACTGCCCGAGGATGCTGGAGAGCAGCTCCATGTTGAGCGTGCGCACGACCACCCACATCAGGTAGATCATGATGATGCCCGTGATGATATAGGGGGCGTTCGTCCCCCGCGTGGCACGGTAGATCCAGAAGAGGATGGCTGCGACCAGAATAATGTCGATCAGGTCGATGAAATTGAACGGAATGAATCCCATGACGCTCTTTGTGTTCGTTGTTCGCGCTCCGTTCGGCGGGCGAGGGGCTGCGCGGCGAAAGCGTTGCGGCGGCCGCTGCCTCCCTCCAGTCCCGGCGTTGCGCCGGGCCGAACGGATTTGCGGGAACAAAGATAAGGATAAAAAACGAAAAAGAGGAGCGGAACGGCGGGAATTGAGCCGTAAAGTTTTTTCGCGCTTCCCGTGCGGTGCGGCCGCCCTTGCCGCGGGGCGATTCCGCGGTCGGCAGCCTTTGCCCTCGGCGGACGGGGGGCGGACGGGACGGTGCCCGCATCCGCCGCTTATCGGGATTGCTGCCGGAAGAGCGTCGGCGCGAGACCCGTGTGCTTCTTGAAGTAGCGCCCCAGGTAGGACTGGTCGGGAAAGTGCATCCGGTAGGCGATCTCCTGAATCGGCAGGGAGGTACTCTGCAGGAGGACCTTGATGTCCATGATCACGGTCCGGTCGATCAGCTCCTTGGCCGAGTGGTGGGTAATGCGCCGCACGATGGCCGAGAGGTAGCGGGGCGAGATGCAGAGCCGGTCGGCGTAGAAGGCCACTTCGCGCTCCCGGGCGCAGTGGTCGTGCACCAGCGAGATGAATTTGTGGAACAGCTCCGTCTGGCGGTCCGAGGTGGTCGGGCAGAGGGAGGTTACCTTGCGCTGGATCTTGTCGTACATCTCCAGAAAGGTGTTCTGGAGTCTGTTTTTGAAGATCGTCATGCGGAACATGTTCTCCCGGTCCCGGAAGGAGTATTCCATCGTCTCGAACCAGAAGTCGAAGTTGCGGGACTCCGTGCGGTCGATGAGCGAAAAGGGCGATGCGCCGATGAAGCGGAAGAACGAAGGCTCCAGCCGGAAGCAGACCTCGCTGAAAATGGCGTGCGTGAAGGCGCAGTACGACATTTCGAAGTCGGGCGAGCTTTCGGAGATCATCAGCAGCGTGTCGGGCAGTATGAATACGACCGTGTCGGGGCGTATCGTGCTGCGGCGCAGGTCGAGCGTCATCTCCGCCGAGCCGCTGCGGCAGAGCAGCACCGCACCGCCTTCGCAGCGGACGGGGTTGTTGAGGAAGAAGGCCAGATTGGTCTTGCCGACCGCGAAAGGCTCTTCTTCGGAGACGATCAGGGGGTTCGTTGCGGACATACTTCAAATCGTTTCTTATTTGTGAACAAACGGAACAATCTGCCGATTATTATCCGGGCAAAGATAATTTAAAGATTCCGAAAAGTGACAATTTTGTTCCCCGAAAAGAGATTTTGCACCGGGATTTTTGGGGTATCTTTGCGCGTAAAAACGTTGAGAAAAATTATTTTAAAGAACGAAAAACTATGA
>CAMWGZ010000053.1 GCA_947173915.1 uncultured Alistipes sp. | reverse complement strand
ACGATGCCCCGGATCGCACCGGGCACCGAGGTGGTCGATGCCGAGGGAGGCATGCTGTTCCCCTCGTTCTGCGACTCGCACACCCACCTGGTCTATGCCGGAAGCCGCGAGCAGGAATTCATCGACAAGATCAACGGCCTGAGCTATGAAGAGATCGCCAAGCGGGGCGGCGGAATCCTCAATTCCGCCGACCGCCTGCACGAAGCCTCCGAGGAGGAGCTTTACGAGCAGGCGATGGAGCGCATCCGCGAGATCATCGCGATGGGTACGGGCTGCGTCGAGATCAAGAGCGGCTACGGCCTTTCGACCGAGGACGAGCTCAAGATGCTGCGCGTGATCCGCCGCATCCGCGAGACTTCGCCGATTACCGTCCGCGCGACCTTCCTCGGCGCGCACGCCGTCGCCCGCAAGTACATCGGCCGTCAGGCGGAATATGTCGATCTGATCTGCCGCGAGATGATTCCCGCGGTGGCGAAGGAGGGATTGGCCGAGTTCGTCGATGTCTTCTGCGACCAGGGATTCTTCACGGTCGAGGAGACCGAGAAGATCATGCGCGCGGGTGCCGAATACGGTTTGGTGCCGAAGATCCATGCCAACGAGCTGGCCGTTTCGGGCGGTGTGCAGGTCGGTGTCCGCAACAAGGCGCTCTCGGTCGATCATCTGGAGCGCATGGGTGCCGCCGAGATCGAGGTGCTGCGCGATTCGGGCACGATGCCGACCATGCTGCCGGGTGCCGCGTTCTTCCTGGAGATGCCTTACCCGCCCGCCCGCGAGATGATCGCCGGCGGTCTGGGCGTGGCGCTGGCCTCGGACTTCAATCCGGGTTCGTCGCCTTCGGGCAACATGAAGATGATCGTCTCGCTGGCCTGCATCAAGATGCGCATGACCCCCGCCGAGGCGATCAACGCCGCGACGCTGAACGGTGCCTACGCAATGGGACTCAGCAAGGACTACGGTTCGATTACCCGGGGCAAGAAGGCCAACTTCTTCCTGACCTGCCGCATTCCTTCGGTAGAGTTCGTGCCGTATGCCTACACCACACCGATCGTCCGCCGGGTGTTCCTCGAGGGACGGGAGGTAAGATAGCGCGATTCTTCCTGCCGGCGGACGGATGCGGTGCGTTTTTTGCAGGGAGAAACGGACATGAGATTCTGTTTCTTTGTTCTGTGCGTGCTCTCGGGCACGACGAATACCTTAAATGCACAAACCATGAGACCACTGACACCGGAAGAGGAGCGAGTGATTGTCGGAAAAGGGACGGAAGCGCCCTTTTCCGGCAAATTTTATTTTCATCGTGAAGAGGGAACCTATCTGTGCCGCCGCTGCGGCGCTCCGCTGTACCGCTCGGCGGACAAGTTCGACGCGGGATGCGGCTGGCCCAGTTTCGATGACGAAATCCCGGGCGCGATTCGGCGCGAGCGGGATGCCGACGGCCGCCGCACGGAAATTCTCTGCGCCCGCTGCGGTGCCCATCTGGGGCATGTCTTCGCAGGCGAGGGATTTACCCCGAAAAACGTGCGCCATTGCGTCAATTCCGTCTCGCTCGATTTCCGGCCCACCGCATTGCCGCCGCTCGCACAAGCGCAGGAGCGTCCCGCTTCGGGAAGCGGGGAGTCGGCCGATGCGTCGGCGGAGCAACAGGACCGCGACCCGAAGCCCCGGCCGCAAGCCGCGACGGAGCGGGCGATCTTCGCCGGCGGATGCTTCTGGGGCGTGGAGTACATGCTGGGACGGCAGGAGGGAGTGCTGTCCACCCGCCCGGGATATATCGGCGGCAGGACGGAGCGGCCGACCTACGCGGAGGTGTGCGGCCACCGCACGGGACATGCCGAGGCGGTCGAGGTAACGTTCGACCCCGCGAAGGTCTCCTACGAAACCCTCGCCCGGCTCTTTTTCGAGATCCACGATCCCACGCAGGCCGACGGCCAGGGACCCGATCTGGGCGACCAATACCGCTCGGGGATCTTCTACACGACACCCGAACAGAAGGAGGTGGCCAAGCGCCTGATCGACACCCTGCGCCGGCGGGGCTACGACGTAGTGACCGAAGTGACTCCCGCCGGAACATTCTGGCCGGCAGAAGAGTATCATCGCGACTACTACCTGCGCCGGGGGACGCGGCCCTATTGCCACAGCTACACCAAACGGTTCTGAAACACAGATTATTCATCATTAAAAAATTCGATTATGGAACGATTCTTCGATCTGACGGGAAAGGTGGCTCTGGTTACCGGAGCTTCGAGCGGACTGGGTGCCGATGCCGCCCGTGCCTATGCGAGTCACGGTGCCGACGTGGCACTGCTGGCCCGGCGGGTGGACAAGCTGCATGCCGTAGCCGCCGAAATCGCGGAGACGGGGCGGCGCATGCTGACCATCGGCTGCGACGTGACGGACGAGGAGCAGGTGCGCCGCGCCGTCGGGCAGGTCGTGGCGGAGTTCGGCCGCATCGACATTCTGCTCAACAACGCGGGAGTCGCCGTGCGCGGCACCGTCGAGGAGCTGTCGGCCGAGGAGTGGAAGCGGGGCATGGATACCAATGTCGAGGGAATCTTCCTCATGTCGAAATACGTGGTTCCCCACATGCGGGCGCGCCGCTACGGCAAGATCGTCAATGTCTCCTCCGTGAACGCCTTCATCGCCGACAAGCACCCCGCGCTGGCCCGCCACGTCTATAACGCCTCGAAAGCGGGCGTGCTGGGGCTGACGCGCGGCATGGCCGCCTCCTACGGCTCGGACGGCATCACGGTCAATGCCGTCTGTCCGGGGCTGTTCGAGAGCGAGATGACCGAGGGGACCCTGTTCAAGAACGAGGAGTTCATGCGCATGTACGACCTGCTCAATCCGATGGGCCGCCCCGGCCGTCGCGGCGAGCTGAACGGGACGATCCTCTACTTCTCGTCCGATGCTTCGAGCTACGTGACGGGGCAGTACCTCACGGTCGATGGCGGAGGCGGCATCGTATAGTCCTCAGAAGAATTTACTATCAGAAAGATACGGATCGAATGATCCGTATCTTTTTCATTGACAGAATATTGATAATTATATTCAAAATTTCTCGGACGAAATTTTGGAGGGGGGGGTTCACTATATTTGTCTGTCCGCCGTCAGCGTCGCCTCTGCCGGAAGTCGAAGCGAAAGGCCGGCGATCTGCGGCAGCGCCAGAGGTCCCCGAAAATCTTACAGAGTAGGGAAACATAAAAACAGATCGAAACCATGAAAAAAATTCTCCTCATGCTGGTCGCACTGGGAATCTGCACCGGCGTTTGCGCAAGCATCCCCGAACCCGAGTTCTCGGGCGAGGTCCTGGCTGTCCGGACGGACGGAACGACCGAAAAACTGGAAAAAAACAACGTCAAGATCAAGACGGGAGCGGGAGTATATGTCGCGGGCTTCGCCGTGAACAAGATGAAGACGAAGATCGTTGTCAATGGAGGCCAGGCGCAGGTCCGATTCGCAGAGGACGAGCCGGTAACGCTGGTGGTGCGCGCCGTGGACAACCGGACCGATCCGATGTCGATCGTGCGGGTCTTCAAGATGAAAAACAACAAGAAGCAGCGGTCGGCCGTGATCTCGGCGGTCGGCAGTTTCTCGGCCACCTCCAACGACATGGACTACCTGCCGTTTTCGGCCAAGAAACATGGCGAAAGCTCCTATCTGCTGACCTTCGACCGTCCCGAGCCAGGCGAATACGGAGTCATCATCAGCAACCCGAACAATGTGGACGAGAAGATGGTAATCGTTTCGACGTTCGGCATCGGCGCTGCGGCCGAAGAACCGTGCGGAGAGTAGGGCCGAGCACTTTCCATAACTTTCATCGCCTCTTTGTCGCATCGGACAAGGAGGCGATTTCCGTTCTGAGGCCACCGCTTTCCGGTCGCAGGGCTTGCCCCATGAGGACGGCAATCACAACATGCCGCAGGCCTCGAACATGCGCCGGTAATAGCCGGCCTTCCACTCCACCGGCTTGGGATAGGCCCGCGAGGAGGAGGGCATGCGGTAGAGACGCATGAGGCGGCCGGCGAAACGGAACTCCGTGCAGCCTCCGACCGCAGGCTGTTCGCAGCCGGTAAGCCGCACGACGATGTCGGTGGCTTTCTGTCCGGTCGTCGCGAGCGCACGACACGTCGGGACCGACTCCAGCAGCCGGGCCAGATCGACCTCGCGGACGACCTGCAGGAAATTATCCGAGGCGTTGTTCTTCAGGCGCACCACCTCTTCGGCCGTGTCGTAGAGCGCCAGCCCGCGTGCAGTGCAGAATGCCTCGATGCGCTCCCGGTCGAAGCGGCGGCCGTCGGCCGAAAGAAAGTGGTTGCGGTCGCCGAAAAAGACGGTGCCGACGATCCGCCACATGTCGTTCTGGAGGTTGGGGTAGAAGAACTCCATCGACCAGCGCACGCGCTGCGGGGGAAAACTGCCGAGCATCAACAGCTTCGCTCCGGCGGGCAGAAAGGGTTTCAGGGGGTGCAGTTCGCTTGTCATGGGATCGTTATTCATAAAAACGCTCGTCGAAATTGACCAGATACAACTTTTCGGAAGCCCGCGTCACGGCCGTATAGAGCCAGCGCAGCATGTCGCGCGTCATCTCCTCGTCGCCGAACAGGCAGCGATCGACGAAGACGGCGCGCCACTGGCCGCCCTGCGCCTTGTGGCAGGTCACCGCATAGGCGAACTTGACCTGCACGGCGTTGAAGTGGGGATTCTCCCGAATCTCCTTGAAGCGTTTGATCTTGCTCTTGATGTCGAGGTAGTCCTTCTCCACCTCGTAAAAGAGCCGGCTGCTCTCCTCGCGCGTCAGCGAGGGGGACTCCGAAGCGATGGTGTCGAGCAGGATCTTGCACTCCAGCTCGGTATCGCCGTAGTCGGCGAACGAGAGCACGGCCGTGGCGAAGCGGAAGCCGTAGAACTCCTCGAACCGTTTCAGGCGGCGCAGCCGCGCGATGTCGCCGTTGGCCAGGAAGTTCATCGGACAATCCTCCGTCCGCTCCGTGAAATGGTAGTTGTTCTTGACCACCATCAGCATGTCGCCGCTCTCGATCTCCTCCTCGGCGCACAGCACATGGCGGCGGATTCCGTCGTTGTAGCGGTTCGCCCGTTTGTTCGAGCGCGTGATGACGATCGTCTCGTCGCGGCCGTAGCGGTCGTAGCACTCCTGCAGTTTTTCCAGAAACTCGCCCCCCTCGACCGCCTCGATGTCGGGAAAATCCATCCGGAAGCGGGGGACCTCATGCAGTCCCCGCTCCAGCATGCAGCGTATCAGCGTCGCGTTGAATAGGATACCCGACTCGGCCTGCTGGCGCACCACTTCGTCCAGCGTGGCGTGTTCGACCCGGCCGTACACCGAAAGCTCCCGGGGATCGAGCGCCGGCGAATGGTCCGTTCCGACGGGCGGCAGCTGCGCGTCGTCGCCGACGAGAATCAGCCGGCACCCCTTGCCGCTGCGTACGTAGGAGACCAGATCGTCGAGAAGCGCTCCGCTGCCGAAGACCGCACCGTCGGAGGAGTGGTTGGAGAGCATCGAGGCCTCGTCCACGATGAAGACCGCCCCGCGCTCCTGGTTGATGTTGAGCGAGAATTTCGACTCGTAGTCGGCGCAGGTCCGCTGGCGGTAGATGCGCTTGTGGATCGTCAGAGCCGGTTTTCCCGCATAGCGGGAGAGCACCTTGGCCGCCCGTCCCGTCGGGGCGAGCAGCACCGACCTGATGCCGCACTCTCCGAGTGCGCCGACCAGCGCGGCGATCAGCGTCGTCTTGCCCGTACCGGCATATCCGTTCAGCACGAAAATCGTCTCGGGATCGCCCTCGGAAAGGTATTCGGAGAGGGCCTCGACGATTTTTTTTTGACCAGAAGTTGCTCGGAAGCAAATTTTACCGTAAATTTGGGTCGCAATATGACTCTTCAACATGTTTTTTTCGGAAAACGGCGGAAACTATTGCACCGATTAATTTGATACAAATTTAATAGAAATAACGAAACAATGAAAAAAATTATCCAGATCGTACTTGCGGTAGTTGTCGTATTTTTGGCATACGTCATCTACAAACAGATTTCGACTCCGATTTTCTTCGCCAAGGAGAAAGCGGCCCGGGAAGCCAAGGTCATCGACCGCATCAAGGACATCCGCACCGCCGAGCGCAGCTTCAAATCGAAATACAACCGGTTTACCGGCGATTTCGACTCGCTCATCAACTTCGTTCTGAACGAGCAGCTGGAGTTCGAGCGCAAGATCGTCGATGAGGATGACTCCGTTGCGATGGCCCAGCTGAAGAAGAGCGGCCGCAAGAACAGCGAAAAGGTCCTGGTAAACGTCATCGACACGATCTTCTCGCCCAAGAAACTCACGGTAGAGGAGGTACGCGAGCTGCGCTACGTTCCCTTTACGGACAACCGGACCGAGTTCGAGCTGGAGGCAGGCTTGATTACCACCGAATCGAAAGTGGTCATTCCGGTAGTGGAGTGCCGCATACCTTATAAAATGTTCCTCGACACGGTGCGCTTCCGCCAGGAGGTCATCAACCTGATCGATGACCAGGAGAACAACTTCGACAACTACGGAGGCATCAAGTTCGGTTCGATGGAAAGGGGTAACAATGAAGCGGGCAACTGGGGTGACGAATAATCCGACCGCAACTTCTGATGTGTCCATCCGGCTCATGCTGGATGGACACTCTTTTTCCGAGGAGCAGCTCGCCGCGCTGCCGCACAACGGAAAGAGGAGGGAAATCGTCCTGCTGACGGCGAAGACGATGCTGGTGCCCGGGGAACTCTTCGTCGCGGAGGAGGCCGAAGAGACGATGCGTCTGAACGGCATGGCTCCGACACCCGAAGAGACGATCCTGCATGTCGAGGACCCGCACCGGAAGACGGTCGCCCTGATGGCGGTCGATCGCCGGATCGTCGAAAGGCTTCGTGCGGCGAAAGGTCGGGAGATCCGCTGGAACACCCCCTTGCTCCACAGCCCGGAAAACACGAACGCGACGTTCTGGATCCGGCGCGAGGAAAATCTGGTCTATATGAAATGCTGGAGCGACCGTCTGCTGCTGGCCGAAGTGCTCGTCGTGCCGACGGCCGAGGACCTGCTCTTTTTCGTAACGGAATTCCTGCGGGAAATGGAGTTCCGCCCGCAGAGAATCCTCATCGAGGGTGCAAGCGCCCGGCAGGAGGGACGATTCTTGCAGAAATATTTCAAACAAATCATCGTATGCGAATAATCAGCGGAAGATACAAGGGTAGGGCGATCAACCCTCCGGGCAACCTGCGGGCGCGGCCGACTACGGACTTCGCCAAGGAGAATCTGTTCAACGTACTGTCCAACCTGGTCGATTTCGAGGAGTGCGACGTGCTGGACCTGTTCGCCGGCACGGGATCGATCAGCTATGAATTCGCCTCGCGCGGAGCACGCAGCGTGACGGCCGTCGAAATCAACCCCGTCCACCACAACTTCATCCGGAAAACGGCCCGCGAGCTGGAAATAGACAATCTCTATGCTGTCAAAGCCAACGTTTTTCTCTACCTGAAGAGTTGCAACAAGCAATTCGACCTGATTTTTTCCGATGCACCGTACGATTTGGAGGGTAGCGAAGAGGTCATCCGGCTGGTCATGGAAAACGATTTATTGCGTCCGGAGGGCTTTCTCATCTTCGAGCACTCAAAAAACATGAATTTTTCTTCAGACAAACACTTCTGGCAATCAAGGAAATACGGAAGCGTGAATTTTTCTTTCATAAAAAAGT
>CAMWGZ010000052.1 GCA_947173915.1 uncultured Alistipes sp. | reverse complement strand
CGTCCCCTCATCGCTTGCAAGGGCGTTATTCGATCCAGGAATCCTTCAGACCGAGGAAGTAGAGGATGCCGTCCAGCCCGATCGTCGAGAGCGACTGCCGGGCCGTCGCCTTGACTTTGGGTTTGGCGTGGAAGGCGATGCCCAGTCCCGCGAGGTTGAGCATCGGCAGGTCGTTGGCTCCGTCGCCGACGGCGATCGCCTGCGCGATGTCGATCCGCTCGACCTGGCAGAGCAGCCGCAGCAGTTCGGCCTTGCGGCGGCCATCGACGATGTCGCCCAGGTGCCGCCCCGTCAGCCGGCCGTCCACGCTCTCCAGTTCGTTGGCATATACGTAGTCGAAGCCGTATTTCTGCTTGAGGTAGTTGCCGAAGTAGGTAAATCCGCCCGAGAGGATGGCCGTCTTGTAGCCTACGCGCTTCAGCACGGTCATCAGCCGTTCGAGTCCCTCCGTGATGGGCAGGTTGCGTGCGATCTCCTCCATGACCGACTCTTCGAGCCCGCGCAGCAGCGCCACGCGGCGGGTGAAGCTTTCGCAGAAGTCTATCTCGCCCCGCATGGCGCTCTCCGTGATGGCGCGCACCTCGGGACCGACACCCGCACGGTCGGCCAGCTCGTCGATGACCTCCGTCTCGATCAGCGTGGAGTCCATATCGAAGCAGATGAGCCGCCGGCTCCGCCGGAAGATGTCGTCCTTCTGGAACGAAATATCGACCCCCTCGTTCGAAAGCTCCATGAAGCGGCGCTGCATGGCGTTCTTGTCGGCGAGCGTTCCGCGCACCGAAATCTCGATGCAGGCGCGCGTGGCCCGGTTCTCCTCTTCGAGCGGCATGCGGCCCGTCAGACGCTTGATCGCGTCGATGTTGAGCCCCTGCCCGGCTACGGCCTGCGTCACGCCCGCGATGTGGCGTGCCGTGACCTGACGGCCCAGCAGGGTAATGATGTAGCGGTTCTTGCCCTGACGGCCGACCCACTCCTGATAGTGCTGCTCCGTGATCGGCGTGAAGCGGATTATCACGCCCAGCTCGGAGGCCTTGAAGAGCAGCTCCTTCATGATGGCTCCCGATTTGTCGGCCGTGGTCATGAAGAGGATGCCGAGCGTGAGCGACTGGTGGATGTTGGCCTGGCCTATGTCGAGGATGAAGGCATCGTAGCGTGCCAGGATGTCGGTCAGCGAGGAGGTCATGCCCGGCTTGTCTTCGCCGGAGATATTGATCTGGATGATTTCTATCGGTTCGTTCATGGAATTTTTTCTTAAGGCATCAAAGATACGAATAAGCCGAGCGAAAAAAGCAAGCTCGCTTGCATTTTTTCCGAGGCGAAGTATCTAAAACGAAGTTAAAGATACGAATAAGCCGAATGCAAAACCAAACTTGTTGAGGCGAAGTATCTGCGGCACAGCCAGAATACGAAAAGTCGAGCACAGAAAGGGGGTAGCTTTCTATTGCCGGGACGGAGTATCTTCGGCGAAACCAAAGAAGTGAATAAGCCGAGGACAAAAGCAAGCCTGCCTCCATTTTCCCGGGCGGGAGTATTCCCAAGACGGAGCCGATGATACGAATAAGCCGGGCCAGCACCGATTGGCTTGTAATGTTGCCGGGAGGAGTATCTGAACCGAAATTGAAGATTGCGAACAGTCGGGACAGAAGCAAACACCGTCCGGAAAATGTCGGGACGGTGTATCTGAGGCGGGAGCTATGCGCAGGCAGCGGGCAGCGGGGTGCCGCTGCCGCGCGGCTTACCTCCGCAGCCGCCGGTAGTGGCAGACGAGCAGTTCTCCCCGGTCGTCGTGCAGGTGCATGCCGTTGCCCAGGCAGTAGCGGAACAGCTTGCAGTCGGCGCATTCGCCCGTGCGGGCCCATTCGCGGTTTCGGAAAGGTTCGAAGCGGTTGTTCCAGACCTCCCAGAAGTCGTCGCGGTAGATGTTGCCCTGATGGAAGTTCGAGCGGATCGACGTGCAGCCCGAGATCGAGCCATCGACCCGGATCGAGGCGATCGAGACACCCGCCTGGCAGGTGTAGAAGCGGTCGCGCACCTCCGCTTCGTAGCCGCCCAGAAAGCCTTCGCACGAATAGCTCGCTGCGATTCTGCCCTCGCGGCGGGTGCGGGCGATGAACTCCATCAGCCGGGTGAAGTCTTCGTCCGAGAGCTGCATCGCGGGGTCGGCAGCGGCGCGGCCGACGGGAAAGATCGTGAAGAGCCGCCACGAGCGGATGCCCCGTTCGATGAGCATGTCGCGGAACTCCTCGATGCGGGGCATGAGCTGCGGCGTGACGCATGTCACGACATCCGATGCCACCGACTCCTCGCGGGCGACCATTTCTGCGGCGGCGAGCGCCGCATCGAAACTGCGTTCGTTGCGCCGTACGAAAGTGTGCTCCTCGCGGAAGCCGTCGAGGCTGACCGTGATCGAGTGGAGCCCGGCGCGCAGCAGCGATTCGAACCGCCGCTCGTCGAGCGCCAGCCCGTTGGTTACCATTCCCCAGGGGTATCCCCGCCGGTAGAGCGCCAGTCCGATCTGCTCCAGGTCGCGGCGCACCAGCACTTCGCCGCCCGAGAGGATGACCAGCACGCGGTGGGGATCGACGTGGGGCGTGATCTGTCCGTCGAGCACGCGGAAGAAATCTTCGGCCGGCATGTCGGGACACAAAGCCTCGGTGCGGCAGTCGCTGCCGCAGTGGCGGCATGCCAGGTTGCAGCGCAGCGTACACTCCCAGAAGAGCGTGCGCAACTCGTGCCGCGCGACGCTTTCGGCGTGGAGCCGCGAAAACAGTTCGAGACCGATGCGCTTGCGGAGTCCTATCTTCTTTTTCATATTTTTATTTTACGGAGTCGGGTATGCGCGGGATACGCCCACGCGGTTATAATATTTTCGGTTGTTCGGCCGTGGCCGGATGATCGCTCCCACAGCCCGCTTCGGTGCGGATTCTTGTGCTCGCTCCCGTCGCCGGCAAAAGCAGCCGGCGGCGCTTCCGGCCCGTGCGGCAGTGCACTGCCGCACGGGCATTTTCGGAACACGGCCGAAACGGCGCAGGGAGGCTACTCCTCTTCCGGTTCTTCGGGGTCGGTGGGAATCGGTTCCGGATCGGTTTCCGTGAGCTTGACCCGCATGTCGGGACCTATGTAATCGCCTTCGAACCAGCCTCCGGCAGGTTTCCCCAGAGGATTCTGCACGAACGTTACCTCGACGGATTCCGGTGCATAGCAGCCGTTCTGTGCCCCGTCGATATCCCGGAATTCCACCGTCCCGGTAAAGCTTTTATCGAGAAAATAGTACAGGTGGGCGTTTTCGAAGGCGAACAGACCCTGCTCGTCCGTCAGTTTTTCGGCATCGTCCATTACCCGCACGCTGATGCCGGGAATCGGCTTGCCTGCCTGGTCGGTAACCTTGCCTTTCAGCGAAAAGGTAGCGTAGGGCGTTCCGTATGCGCACATGCCGCCCGCATCTTCGCAGCTCGTACTCGCTGCGGCGAATCCCAGCAGCGACAGAATCCAGAGAATCAGTTTGTTTTTCATAACGGTAAAGGTTTTGGTTGGTCTTTTTAGATATTGGAGGCGGAGAAATGACAGGGTAAAAGGAAGATCCTTACGCATGCGGCTCTTTCGGGCCGAGTGCGTTTCTCGCTGCGGGGTCGCCCGCATGCGGCAGGTGCTATTTTCCCTGATCGTCGGGTGTGATTTCTGTCATCACGACGGCGATACCGTCCGCCGCATAGTCGCCGCCCGAGTTTCGGCGGAGGACGACTTCGGCCTGCGTATCGACGAACGAACCGTTCTTTTCGCCGTCAATGTCTTCGAAATAGAGGATTTTGCGCAGCTTTTCCGGTGCGCTTGAAAAGGATTCGGATGCGATGTCGAAACGACCCTCGCCGTCGGTAAGGGCCGTGGCTGTGTCGTTGTCCACGCGCACCTGGATGCCCGGAATGGGTCGCCCGGAGGTGTCGGTTACCTTGCCTTTGGCCGAGAAGGTCACGTACGGCACTCCGTACATATCGACGCTCTCTTCGCAATTCGTGCAGGCTGCTGCCAGCCCCAGCAGGGAGAGTACTCTCCAGATGAAGTCGGTTTTCATGGAAGCGGTGTTTGGGTTACATTCCAAATATAAGTGTTTTTTCCGGAACGAACAAGAAACCGGACGGCAAAACAGCGAAAAAAGACAAAATAATGCGATTTTGCGTTCGGGTGTCGGTTCGGGACTCTCTTCCGCCTCCGCTTCTCCCTCTCCGCCGTGGAAGGCGGGGTGTTTCCGCGCCCGGATTACTTTGTGTCATCCCGGATGCTCCGCGGGGCGATGTCAGCTTCTTTGTACTTTATTTAGATACTCCGTCTCGACATAACCGAGCTATCGCTTGCTTCTGCGCTCGACTTTTCGTACTTTGGCTTCGCCTTAGATACTTCCGCTCGGCAAAATACAAGCAAGCTTGTTTTTGCGCTCGATTTTCGTACTTTGGCTTCGCCGAAGATACTTCGCCTCGGAAAAAATGCAAGCGAGCTTGCTTTTTTCACTCGGCTTATTCGTATCTTTGAGGTCAAATGTTAAATCCGATCTTATGAACAGACTATTCCGAACACTACTCGTCACTGCCGTCGCCTGTGCGGCGATGGTCCGGACGGCCGGGGCCTGCACCAACTTCATCGTCACGCGCGGCGCGTCGAAGGACGGCTCGGCGATGATCTCCTATGCGGCCGACTCGCACCAGCTCTACGGTGCGCTCTACAAAAGCTTTGCGGGCCGTTACAAGCCGGGAGCGATGCTCTCCGTTTACGATTGGGATTCCGGCCGCTACCTGGGCGACATCCCCCAGGCGGCCCGGACATACGCCACCGTGGGCAACATGAACGAGCATTCGCTCATCATCGCCGAGACCACCTACGGCGGCCGGCAGGAGCTGCACGACCCGACCGGACGCATCGACTACGGGTCGCTCATCTACATTACCCTGCAGCGCGCCCGCACCGCCCGCGAGGCGATCGCGACGATCGTCGAGCTGGCCGACACCTACGGCTACGCCTCCAGCGGCGAGTCGTTCTCGATCGCCGACCGCGACGAGGCCTGGATCATGGAGCTGATCGGCAAGGGGTGCGAGCTGGATGCCGAGGGCAACAACACCCGGCGGGGCATCGTCTGGGTCGCCCGCCGCATTCCCGACGGCTACGTTTCGGGCCATGCCAATCAGGCGCGCATCACCACCTTCCCGCTCGACGACGAGGAGAACTGCCTCTATGCGCCCGACGTGATCTCCTTCGCCCGCGAGATGGGCTATTACGAGGGTCCGGACGAGCAGTTCAGCTTCTGCGATGCCTATGCTCCGCTCGACTTCGGCGCGATGCGCGGCTGCGATGCGCGCGTGTGGGCTTTCTTCCGCACGGTGGCCGACGACATGGACCGCTATACCGACTACGCGATGGGGCACAACCCCGCGAACCGGCTGCCGCTCTGGGTCAAGCCCCGCACGAAGGTCGATCCCAAGACCGTCTTCGATGCGATGCGCGACCACTACGAGGGCACGCCGATGGACATGACCAAAGACCTCGGCGCGGGCGGCCACGGACTTCCGTACCGCTGGCGTCCGATGGAGTTCGAGGTGGACGGCGTGCGGTACGTGAACGAGCGCGCCACCGCCACGCAGCAGACCGGCTTCTGGTTCGTCGCCCAAGCCCGTCCCTGGCTGCCGGACGACATGGGCATCCTCTGGTTCGGTGTGGACGATGCGGCCACTTCGTGCCTCACGCCGATCTACTGCTGCACGAACGAGGTGCCCGAATGTTTCCGTGAGGGCGACGGCACGATGCTCCGCTATTCGCCCACGTCGGCCTTCTGGCTCTTCAACCGCGTCGCCAACTTCGCCTACCTGCGCTACGACCTGATTTCGGCCGACATCCGCCGTTCGATCGACGAGTGGGAGCAGGCGCGGCTGGAGGAGGTCGCACGCATCGACGCGGCCTGCGCTCCGCTCGCCCCGAAGCGCCGGGTCCGGGAGCTGACCCGCTACTCCGTTGAGACGGCCGGTGCGCTTTTCGACCGCTGGAAGGCGCTCGACGAGTACCTGCTCGTCAAGTACATCGACGGCAACCTGAAGACGGAGACCGCGCCGGGTGTCTTCCTCGACAACGGCAACGGCTGCGATATTCCCGACAAGATACAGTTCCCCGGCTACAACGAGAAGTGGCAGCGCGCCGTCGCGGCCGATAACGGAGAGATCCTGAAAGTAATCCAATAAGAATGGAAAATATGAAATACGACATCATTGTCATCGGCAGCGGCCCGGGCGGGTACGTTGCCGCGATCCGCGCCGCCCAGCTGGGGCGCAAGGTGGCCGTCGTCGAGCGTGCGGAGGCCGGAGGCGTATGCCTGAACTGGGGCTGCATCCCCACCAAGGCGCTGCTCAAGAGCGCCCAGGTCTATAACTACTGCAAGTCGGCCGAGCACTACGGCCTCGATCTCCAGGGCGAGGTGCGCCCCGATCTTCAGAAGATCGTCGCCCGCTCGCGCGGCGTGGCGGAGACGATGAACAAGGGAGTGCTGTTCCTGCTCAAGAAGAACAACGTCGAGCTGATCCAGGGCTTCGGCAAGCTGACGGGTCCGGGCCGGATCGACGTGGACGGCACCGAGTACGAGGCCGACCACATCATCCTGGCGACGGGCGCGCGGCCCCGCGAGATGCCCTTCATGCCGATCGACGGCGAGCGGATCATCTCCTCGAAGCAGGCGCTGGTGCTGCCCGCCCTGCCCGAGACGATGATCGTCGTCGGTTCGGGTGCCATCGGCAGCGAGTTCGCCTATTTCTATGCCGCGCTGGGCGTGAAGGTTACCATCGTCGAGTACCTGCCCCAGATCATGCCCCTCGAAGACGAGGAGGTGGCCAAAACGATGGAGCGCTCGTTCCGCAAGCTGCGTGCGACGGTCATGACCTCGACCACCGTGAAGTCGGTAAAGGTCAATGCCGCCGGCAAGTGCGAGGTGGAGATCGAGGGCAAGAAGGGGGCGGAGACCCTCACGGCGGACGTGGTGCTGTCGGCTGTCGGCATCAAGTCCAACATCGAGGGTATCGGCCTCGAGGAGCTGGGCGTGAAGACCGAGCGGGATAAGGTGGTGGTCGATGAGTTCTACCGCACCAGCGTGCCGGGTGTCTATGCCATCGGCGACATCGTGCCGGGTCCGGCGCTCGCGCACGTAGCCTCGGCCGAAGCGATCTGCTGCGTGAACGCCATCTGCGGCGTGCATGCCGAGCCGGTCGATTATACGACCGTACCTTCGTGCGTCTTTACCTCGCCCGAGGTGGCTTCGGTCGGTATGACCGAGCAGCAGGCGCGCCAGCAGGGTATCGACTGCAAGGTGGGGCGCTTCCCCTTCACGGCATCGGGCAAGGCGACGGCTGCCGGCGACCGCGACGGCTTCGTGAAGCTGATCTTCGGTCCCGATGACAAGCTGCTGGGTGCCCATCTGGTCGGTGCCAACGTGACCGAGATGCTGGCCGAGCCGACGCTCGCCCGCACGCTCGGGGCGACGGCCGGGCAGATCGCCCACACGATCCATGCGCACCCGACGATGAACGAGGGCGTGATGGAGGCCGCCGAGGCGGCGCTGGGTGCGGCGATCCACATCTGATCGGCCGCGAGAAGGCGGGCGGTGCACGTGGTTGCTGCGCCGTCGCGAATGCGGAAGGGCCGGGGCGCGAAAAGCCCGGCCCGGCCCGGGGGTTTTTAACGCGGCCGCGGAGCGGCACCACAGCGACAGCAGGGGCGGTGGGGG
>CAMWGZ010000051.1 GCA_947173915.1 uncultured Alistipes sp. | reverse complement strand
GCGTATATGCCTCGTTGAAATCGACGAACTCGATGATGCCCATGTCGGCAGCGTCGCCCAGACGGAACCCGGTCTTCAGGATGCGGGTGTAGCCGCCCGGACGATCGGCGATCTTCGGAGCGATCGTGCGGAACAGCTCCGTCACGGCCTCCTTCTGCTTCAGGTACGAGAATACGACACGGCGCGAATGGGTCGTGTCCTCTTTCGACTTGGTTACCAGCGGCTCGACGAACTGCTTCACGGCCTTAGCCTTGGCAACGGTAGTCTCGATGCGCTTGTGCAGAATGAGCGACGAAGCCATATTCGACAACATAGCCTTGCGGTGGCCGACCTTTCTGCCCAGGTGATTGAAATTCTTATTGTGTCTCATAATTAATCTTTATCAAGTTTGTAGATAGATACGTCCATTCCGAACTTCAGGTTGAGCGCCGCAAGCAACTCGTCCAGCTCCGTGAGCGACTTCTTGCCGAAGTTGCGGAATTTGAGCAGGTCGTTGCGGTTAAGCTGCACCAGATCGCCCACAGTGTCCACGTCGGCGGCTTTCAGGCAGTTGAGCGCGCGAACGCTCAGATCCTGATCCGAAAGCTTCGTCTTGAGGAGTTGGCGCATGTGCAGAACGTCCTCGTCGAACTCCTCCGCACCGTTCGTATCCTCCATGTTCACGGTAATCTTCTCGTCGGAGAAGAGCATGAAATGTTGGATGAGAATCTTGGCAGCCTCTTTCAAGGCATCCGTCGGATAAATCGAACCGTCGGTGGTAATCTCCAGATTCAACTTCTCGTAGTCGGTTCTCTGCTCGACACGGTAGTTCTCGATCGAATACTTCACGTTCTTGATCGGCGTGAAGATCGAGTCGATCGGAAGGGTACCGAACTCACACTCGGCGGGCATGTTCTCCTCGGCGGGAACATAGCCGCGGCCCTTGCCGATGGTCAGCGTGAACTGCATCTTCGTACCGGGGGCCAGGTGGCAGATAACCAAATCGGGATTCAATACCTTGAAGAACGAAAGGTAGTTCGAAATGTATCCAGCCGTCAGCTCCGTCACGCCGGCCACATTGACCGACACCTTCTCGGCGTCCTGATTATCGACCGTGCGGATGAAACGGATTTGCTTCAGGTTCAGGATGATGTCGATCATACCCTCCATCACTCCAGGGATCGCGGCAAACTCATGATCCACGCCGGCCACCTTCACGGTCGTGATCGCATAACCCTCCAGCGAGGAGAGCAGGATCCGGCGCAAGGCATTGCCGACGGTCATGCCGAAACCGGGCTCCAGCGGTCGGAACTCGAAACGTCCGAACGAGGAGGTGGATTCGAGCATGATAACCTTTTCAGGCTTCTGAAATGCTAATATTGCCATAATTATCGAATCGGTTGTAAGATTACTACTTGGAGTACAACTCGACGATAAGCTGCTCCTTGATATTTTCGGGAATCTCCTCGCGCTCGGGCTTCTGGAGGAACTTGCCGGCCATAGCCGCGCCGTCCCACTCAAGCCATGCGTAACGGCTCTTCGAGCCGCCGGCCAGACTTCCGGTAATTACTTCCAAACTCTTCGATTTCTCACGTACAGAAACAATATCGCCCACTTTCAGCGAATACGAAGGAATATTCACGACATTGCCGTTCACACAGATGTGGCAGTGCGACACCAGCTGGCGCGCTGCGGCACGCGTCGGAGCGATGCCCAGACGGTACACCACGTTGTCGAGGCGGCACTCCAGCAGTTTGAGCAGGTTCTCACCCGTGATACCGCCCATGCGGGCAGCTTCCTCGTAGGTGCGCGAGAACTGCTTCTCCAGCAGGCCGTAGGTAGCCTTTGCCTTCTGCTTCTCGCTGAGCTGCTGGCCGTACTCCGAAACTTTCTTGCGCTTGCGTGCCAGACCGTGCTGTCCGGGAGGGAAATTCCGCTTCTCGAGAACTCTGTCCGCACCGAAAATAGCTTCGCCGAACTTTCTGGCGATCTTGGATTTAGGTCCTATATATCTTCCCATTACATTAACTTTTTAAAATCCGATAAAATAGTTTTACGTGCCCAGCCGAAATTATACACGACGGCGGTTGGGTGCACGGCAACCGTTGTGCGGCATCGGAGTAACGTCGATGATCTCCATTACCTCCAGGCCGGCTCCATGAATGGTGCGCACGGCCGACTCGCGTCCGGCACCGGGACCCTTCACGTAAACCTTGACCTTGCGCAGACCCATGTCGTAGGCAACCTTCGCGCAGTCGGCCGAAGCCGTCTGAGCTGCATAGGGAGTATTCTTCTTCGAACCGCGGAAACCCATCTTACCGGCCGAAGACCAGCTGATAACGTCGCCGACCTCGTTGGTGATGGTAATGATCACGTTGTTGAAAGTCGAATGAACGTAGGCCATACCCACAGCACCGACCTTAACAACCTTCTTCTTGACTGTTCCAGTTTTCTTTGCCATAACTCTCTAATTATTACTTCGTTGCCTTTTTCTTGTTTGCGACGGTCTTCTTCTTGCCCTTGCGGGTGCGAGCGTTGTTCTTGGTGCTCTGACCGCGCACCGGAAGACCCAGACGATGACGGATGCCCCGGTAGCAGCCGATGTCCATCAGTCGTTTGATGTTGAGCTGCACGACCGAACGGCATTCGCCCTCGACCTTGATGCCCATCTCGGCGATTTTCGAACGAATGGCGCCGACCTGCTCATCCGACCAATCCTGAACCTTGAGGTCGTAGTTGATGCCGGCCTCATCGAGAATTTTGCGGGCGGTCGAGCGGCCGATGCCGTAGATATACGTCAGACCGATCTCGCCGCGCTTGTTTTTTGGTAAATCTACACCTACTATACGTGCCATAAAATTTCTCTTTCTTTAATTAATCGTTCAAACATTACCCCTGGCGCATTTTAAACTTAGGATTCTTCTTGCAGATCACATAAAGTTTGCCCTTACGCTTCACGATCTTGCAATCCTCGCTTCTCTTCTTGATTGATGCTTTTACTTTCATGGTGTTTTCAAGCAATCTAATGGTTATTTGTACCTAAAGGAGATCCGTCCCTTGCTCAGGTCGTAGGGAGTCATCTCCACCTTCACTTTATCGCCGGGAAGAATCTTGATGTAGTGCATCCGCATCTTTCCGGAGATATGGGCCGTGATCACATGACCGTTGTCCAATTCCACGCGGAACATGGCGTTGGAGAGGGCTTCGATGATCGTACCGTCCCGTTCGATCGCAGTTTGTTTTGCCATAGAGTCTTACTTGTTTAATTCCTGTTCGATAATACTGAAATCCGTCAATACGTCCGGACCA
Organism: uncultured Alistipes sp.; assembly: GCA_947173915.1. Classification (GTDB taxonomy): domain Bacteria; phylum Bacteroidota; class Bacteroidia; order Bacteroidales; family Rikenellaceae; genus Alistipes. The sequence continues at coordinate 4,696 of CAMWGZ010000051.1, read as the reverse complement.
TTCTTGCGGATCGCCACGGCGAACTCATAGTGAGCCGCCGGTTTGCGGTCGCGGGTGCGGACCGTCCATCCGTCGCGCTCGAAAACCACCGAGCGACCTCCCATCGTAATCATCGGCTCGATGCAGATGACCATTCCTTCCTTGAGCAGGGGGCCTCTGCCGCGCGCTCCGTAGTTGGGGACACCGGGATCTTCGTGCATCTTGCGTCCCAGACCGTGTCCTTCCAGCTCGCGGACCACTCCGTAACCGAAACTTTCGGCATACTCCTGCACGGCTACCGAAATATCGCCTACGCGATTTCCGGCCTTAGCCTGTGCCGTACCTTTATAAAGAGCCTCTTTGGTAACATCCATCAGTTGCCGTACTTCCTGGGCAACCTCTCCCACGGCGAACGTATAAGCCGAATCACCAACAAACCCCTTCATAAACGTACCGCAATCCACCGAAACGATGTCTCCTTCGCGGAGGACCCGTTTGGACGACGGAATACCGTGCACCACCTCTTCATTGACCGAAATGCACAACGAAGCGGGGTACCCTTCGTAGCCGAGAAAAGCAGGAACTGCTCCGTGCGAACGGATGAAATCCTCCGCGATCTTATCCAGCTCCTTGGTCGTAACGCCCGGCACGATGCGGCGACCCACCTCGGCCAGCGTCCGGCTTACCAGCAAGTTGTTCTCACGGAGCAGCTCTATCTCTTCGTCAGTCTTTAAGTATATCATTCTTTCAGAACTCCTATCAAAAACAATTAGTGGCGACCCTGAATGCGTCCCGTCTTCATCAGACCGTCGTAGTGACGCATCAGCAGGTAGCTCTCTATCTGCTTCAGAGTGTCGAGGATCACACCGACCATAATCAGCAGCGACGTACCTCCGTAGAAGTAGGCGAACGCCTGCTGGATGTTCAGGAACTTCATGGCCAGGGCGGGCAGAATGGCCACCAGAGCCAGGAAGATCGAACCGGGAAGCGTGATTCTCGTCATGATGGTGTCGATGTAGTTCACGGTCTGCTTACCCGGCTTGACACCCGGGATAAAACCGCCGTTGCGCTTCATGTCGTCGGCCATCATTTGAGGATTGACGATAATCGCCGTGTAGAAATAGGTAAAGGCGACTACCAGGACACCGAGCGTAAGGTTGTACCAGAAACCGCGCATGTCGGAGAATGCCGCAGCGAAACCGGGAGCGACATTGACGAACAGCATCGGGATGAACATCAGCGCCTGCGCGAAGATGATCGGCATCACGTTGGCAGCATTCATCTTGAGCGGTATGTACTGACGTACGCCGCCGTACTGTTTGTTACCGACGATACGCTTGGCGTACTGTACGGGGACCTTGCGAACGGCCTGTACCAGCGCGATGGTCGCCATGAAGACCAGGAACAGGAGAACCAGCTCCAGGATCAGCATGATGGCGCTTCCGTCGGAGGTCTGGAAACGCGCATTGACCTCGGCCAGCAGCGCATGAGGCAGACGTGCCACGATACCGATCATGATGATCAGCGAGATACCGTTGCCGATACCCTTGTCCGTGATCTTCTCGCCGAGCCACATGATGAACATGGTGCCCGCGATCAGGATCAGGGTCGCGTAGGCGGTAAAGAGGAACGTGTTGCCATAGACGAAGGCATCGCCCGACTGATGGGCCAGGTTCGCGATATACGCGGGACCCTGGATCAGCAGCACGACGATCGTCAGCATGCGAGTCCACTGATTCATTTTGCGGCGGCCGCTCTCACCCTCCTTCTGCATCTTCTGGAAGTACGGAATCATGATGCCCATCAACTGAATGATGATCGAAGCGGTAATGTACGGCATCACACCGAGCGCAAAAATAGCCGCATTGCCGAATGCACCGCCGGAGAATACGTTCAACAGACCCAGAAGGCCGTTGCCTGCCAGCTGATTGGCAAATTCGGATCCCGCGCCCAGGGCGTTGGGATTGATGCCCGGAATGACCACAAAACAACCCAGACGATATACCAGAAGGAGGCCGATCGTATAGAGAATACGCTTGCGGAGCTCCTCGATCTTGTATATGTTCTTGAGGGTTTCAACGAATTTCTTGTTGGTGGCCAACAGGGCGACGATCGCCGCGAAGACCAGACCAACAATCAGATAACCATAACCGTTCATAATCTTGGGTTTTTATGGTTATTACAATTTTTCCACACTGCCTCCGGCTGCAGCGATCGCAGCCTCGGCGCTCTTCGAGAAGGCGTGGGCCTTCACTGCAAGAGCTTTCGTAATAGCACCGTTACCCAGGATCTTCACTTTGTCGTTCGACGAGATGAAGCCGGCAGCTACGAGCGTATCGACCGTCACCTCCGTCAGGTTCTTTTTCGCAGCGAGCTCTTCGAGCGTCGAGAGGTTGATCGGCTTGAATTCCACTCTCTTCAGATTGGTAAAGCCGAATTTCGGCAGACGACGCTGCAACGGCATCTGACCGCCTTCGAAACCTAACTTGCGCGAGTAGCCCGAACGCGACTGGGCACCCTTGTTGCCTCGCGTTGCATAGCCGCCGTGACCCGAACCGGCACCGCGACCGATTCGTTTGTCGTGATGCGTTGCTCCCTTAGCGGGTTTGAGATTATTGAGTTCCATCGTTTATCAGTTCTTAAACGTTTCTAAATTATTTGATCTCCTCGATCGTTACGAGGTGCTTCACACGCTCCAGCATGCCCTTGATGATCACGGAATCATCGTGTTCGACACTCTGACGGATCTTGCGGAGACCCAGCGCGTCGAGGTTCTTGCGCTGCTGCGCGGTCGTGCCGATACGGCTTCTGACCTGAGTGATTTTCAATCTTGCCATACTCATTCTTCCAATTAACCGTTAAACACCTGATTCATCGAAATACCGCGAACCTGAGCCACGCTGTAAGCATCGCGCAGTTCGCAGAGAGCGGCGATCGTCGCCTTGACCAGGTTGTGGGGGTTCGACGAACCCTTGCTCTTCGCGAGCACGTTCTTGACACCCACCGACTCCAGCACGGCACGCATGGCACCGCCGGCGATGATACCGGTACCGGGAGCCGCCGGACGAACCATCACGAGCGAACCGCCGAAGCGCATCTCCTGCTTGTGGGGGATCGTACCGTTGATCACGGGAATCTTCACGAGGTTTTTCTTGGCATCCTCCACGCCCTTGGCGATGGCCGAAGTAACCTCCGAAGCCTTGCCCAGACCGTAGCCTACCACACCGTTCTCGTTACCTACGACGACGATGGCCGAGAAGCTGAAAGTGCGACCACCCTTCGTTACTTTGGTAACACGCTGGATGCTTACGAGTCTGTCCTTAAGCTCCAGGTCGCTTGTGCGTACTTTATTCATGTTGGTATTTGCCATTTCGCTTAGAATTTAAGACCGCCTTCGCGAGCGGCGTCGGCTAACATTTTTACTCGTCCGTGATAGAGGCAGCCGTTACGGTCGAACGCAACGGTCGAAATACCCTTCTCGACAGCGCGCTTGGCGGCGAGCTTGCCGACCAGAGCCGCTACCTCGCTCTTGTTCTTGCCGGCGATCTCGGCTGCGATCTCCTTGTCCAGCGAAGAAGCGTTGGCCAGGGTTACGCCTGCCTGATCGTCAATAAACTGCACGTAGATCTGCTTGTTGCTACGGAATACAGTCATACGAGGCTGCTCGGGCGTACCGCTCACGATTTTGCGGATACGCATCTTGATCCTCTCTCTTCTCTCTATTTTAGTCAATGCCATAACTTACTCAATGTTTATTATTTAGCACCTGCAGACTTACCGGCCTTACGACGCAGTACCTCGCCTACGAACTTGATACCCTTGCCCTTGTACGGTTCAGGCTTGCGCAGCGAACGGATCTTCGCAGCGACCTGGCCAACCAGCTGCTTGTCGATGCTCTTCAGCGTTACGATCGGGTTGCCCTTCTTCTCCGTCACGGCCGTAGCGGTCACTTCGGGGGGCAGCATCAGATACGTATCGTGCGAATAACCGAGGCTCATCTCCAGAATATTGCCTTTGACTTCGGCCTTGAAACCGACACCTACCAGCTCCTGCTTGATTTCGTAACCCTTCGATACGCCGACGACCATGTTGTTGATCAGCGCACGATAGAGTCCGTGCAGCGAGCGGTGACGGGGCTGGTTGGTCGGACGGGATACCAGCACGGCGGGAATCTCCTTCTGGGTGTGGGGATCGACATGCGAGCCGACCTCGACCTTGATGTCCGAATCAACCTTCTGGCTCATTGTACCAAGAGGTCCTTTCACGCTTACCACGTTGTCCGGCGAAACGGTAACGGTCACACCGGCGGGCAAGTTTACAGGTAATCTACCAATTCTTGACATTTTCGATATTCGTTATTTGATGATTAGTAAATATAGCACAACACTTCGCCGCCGACATTCTCCTTGCGTGCCTTGGCATCGGTCATGATACCCTTCGAGGTCGAGAGGATGGCGATACCCAGGCCGTTCATCACGCGGGGCATCTTCTCCACCGAAGCGTACTGACGCAGACCGGGACGGCTCACGCGGTGCAGGTTCTTGATGGCGTTGCACTTGTGGGCAGCATCCCACTTGAGTGCGATCTTGATGGTCGGGTGGCCCTTCTCGTTCGTGTCGAACTTGTAAGCCAGGATGTAACCCTGCTCTTAGAGACTCCTGGCTCTTATTCACATCTCCGAGCCCACGCGCACGTACTAGATCTCGTATGCCGTCTT
>CAMWGZ010000050.1 GCA_947173915.1 uncultured Alistipes sp. | reverse complement strand
GATATTTCGCTGTCCGACACGGCACCGGTGCGCTGATAGTGCTGCTCCCGCCCTAACTCGGACAGAAAAACGGAGCTGCGCTCGACCGCCGAAAACTCCCCGCTACGGGCGAACGAAGCAACCAACCGATCGCCGAGCACCTTATTTATCGCCGAGTTTTGCGAACCGACAACATACACGGGCACCTTGCGCTGCCCGAAAGCCTCCGCACGGAAGCCGAGCAGCAATACGATCAGAATAAAAACATTACGCACCAACATACATCGCTAAAATTCACTCCGTCACACAAGAGGGCTACTCGACTTTCCGCTGCTCCCTCAGACTGATGCCGTACAGCGCCTTCCCCATATAGTTCCAGCTGTAAACCTGAAATTCCAGGTAGTTGCACTCCTCATCCAGCTTTATCCGGGCACCACCGACCCACAGGATATGTTTGCCCGGTCCCGGATGCTTCACGCGCAGCAGAAGACCGCCGCTCAGGGTACCCGATCCGATCATCTTCCTGTCGAGCATTACCTGAACCAACTGATCGCGGTCCTTCTCCTTCTTCGGCTGATAACCCGCAGGCAGATAAATGACCAGCTCGCCCGGTGCAGGAACCGGTGCGGCACCCTGTGTTATGGCCCCGCCAGCATCGGGCAGTTCGCCCGGCGCGGAAACCGTCGCAGCAGCCGGAGAAGCGTCCGAAGCTGCGGCGATCGCCAGCTCTCCGGAAGGAGTACCGACACCGATCAGACTCAGCGTCATGGGTTCGACCGCATCGAGCAGTTCGCCTGACGTGACGACCTTTACCTTCTGGCGCTCGACATTGGCCGTCTGCACATCGATCATTTTAACACTCAACATATTGCGGCCTCCAGTCAGCGTCACGACCGAAACCACGATCTTATTCGCGCCGGCCAGTTTGCCGATTTCGGTCATCTGGTTGTCATCGACCGCTCCCGAGTTGGAGAACGACTGCTCCTGCATTACCTTTTCGAGCAGCGAGCGTTCGACGATCGCATGCGTCCCCGTATTGACGATGGTGGAGCTGATGATTTCGCGGATGGCGATCTTCGTCCCGTCGTCGATGGAGGTTCCGCTCGACGTGGGGTCGAAGACCGCGATCCGAAATTTGCCCTCCTGAGCCGTTGCCGGCAAGACACAGCAGAGAACAAGCAGGAAAATGGATAATCGTTTCATTTGTCAGATTCAGATATAGGTAAATCGTTTATTGTTGCAATGTTTTGACAACAAGCTCCCCGATTCGCCCGACCAGCTCCCTGCATGCGGCGCGGGCGGCCTCTTCGTAGCTTATCGTATGACCGCCCTTGACGGACAGCCCCTCCTCGCAGATCCGCTGCGAGGCAACAGCCTTGTCGATCGACACCGACGCATCGACATAGGAGAAATAGAGCGTACGGGCCTCCATCGCCAGCCGGTTGTACTCCCGGGCGGAGACCTCCACCCGCACCACCCAGTCGGCCCGGGCGGGATCATCCGTAAAGCTGCACCCTTCGGCGGAAAGCCTCCCTTTCAGCTCCTGCGACAGAGCCGCATGAGGAGTGCCGAAAAGTTCTGCCGAACAAATCAGGCAGATCGTCGTCGCATGCTGCAAATCCGCCAGCATCCGCTTCACGGAGTGTTCCCGCTCGTTGCGGCTGCTCGAAAGAGCTGCATATTCGTCGGACGGGAAGCCGAAGATCCTCAACCAGAGGAACGCCTCGTCCTGCATCCCGAACCGGGGCAGCAGAGCCTCCAGTTCGCTCTTCGCCCGCCCTTTGAACCCCGCACCAACGTAGTCGCGCACAAGGGCCAGCGTATGATCGACCCGCTCCAGAAAGGCATCTATCTCGTTGCGGTAGTACCGGCGCGCCTCCTCCTTGCCGATGCAGGCGAGGGCGCACCCCTCCCCCGTCTCGGGGTCGTAGCACGTCCTGGTCACGACGAGCCGCAGATCGACATCGGTCGAAAACTGCGTCCGCGAAGAGTAAACGACCGTCGCAGCGCCGTCCCTCGCCCGCTTCTCCAGTTCGGCGAAGTCCGACACCCTTACCTGCACCTGCCGGGCGAGGTTCGTGCGGCAGCCATTCAGCAGCTCATCCAGAAACGCCCGCTCCGGAAGATTGCGCTCGTTGCGCCCGGACTGCACTTCGGCGAGATACTCCCCGGTAAGGTATCGCGCCCATTCGGGCGGAAAGGAGCGGGCGGCACAGCCGAAAGACATACCGGCCGACAACAGAAGCAACAGCAACCACTTTTTCATCGCAAGGATCGGATCAGTTGCCTTTGGCCGCCTCCATGATGGCCCTATTGACCTCGATGAACTGATCGAGCTCCCGGTCGCTCAGCCCTTCGGGTCTGTAACTGCCTGCCGAATCGAGCAGCCGGTTGAAGCGATCGCCCCGAATGGCGACTTTCGCCGTAACCTGATACATGCGAGTGGCCTGATTGTATTCGACCGTTACCTCCCCGAACGGCTCGCAACCTCTCAGCAAACTGCTGCTGACCTGTTTCCAGTGCGAAGTCAATGCCTGCCGCACACTCCCGTTGTTGGCTAAGTTGCCCCGCTCCGCCTGATCCAGAACGGCGTTGTTCATTACCCGGGATATCGTGGCGTAGGCCTCGCGCTGCGCCAGCTCGATGGCCACCTGCTTGTTGTCGGCCTTCCCCACTCCGGCATACCACTTGAACGGCCGGAGAATCATCTCGGTACCCTCATCGTTCAGACTTTCGGACATGGCGATGCCCTGCACCTTGACGGTTTCGACATTTACCTTCTCGCCTTCGAGGCTGACCGCCGACGTGCGGGCGGCATCGCCTACGGACTTCATGCCGCCGCAGGAGGTCATCAACACGGCGCAAAGCGCCCAACAAAAAAGATTTTTCATGATAAATCAACATTCCGCCGCCCGACTCCCACACGGCAGTTCGCAAAAGAAAGTGTGGAGCCGCTTTCGTTTATCCGTCAGATGGTTGTGGAAAGACCAATAACAACAACAAACGATACGATACCCCACACCTGAATAGATACGGGGCCGGGTGCAGAATACCCGTCCGCATATACCTAAACAAGAAATGAGTGCTGTTCGTCGTCCCGTTGTTTTTGAAAACTTCCACATTTTCTGACGAGGACAGTGCGAAAACACTTTCTAACAATATGTCCGTCGATCACTCGACCAGACAAAAGTAGAAAACATATTCCACTCGAACAACACTCAAGCAAGATTCGGGTGCAAATTTCCGCAAAACAAACCTTTTCTACAAGCACGGCACGCCTTGCGATGCAGCCTCAATATGCTTATCTTACTCTTTCCCCTGCAAACGAAGCGGACAAGCGGAGCCGGCGAAAAAAACCGCCCCGAAGGATTTAAATCCTTCGGGGCGATTCGGTCGTAACGTCGGGAACGTGTTTCGCAGGCGGGCGCTCAATCGTCGTACCCCCGCAGCGCGAAGGCATCGTCGAACTTCAGTTCGATCCTGCCGCCGGCCAATTCGACTTCGTAGTGCCGGCGTTTGTACCCGAACTCCGTAACGGGCATTTCGGGATAGTTCTGCGCGAGGAACTCCGCGATCCGGGGCGGCACGACCGATGCAGGAACGGGCCGCATGTGGCTGTCGATCTTATACCACCGTCCGCTCCGGCGGAACTCGACCTGCATGCCGTCACGAAAGGTCGCCTTGTAGGTAATGCACAGGTCGTCCAGCTCGCGGATTACCAGCACGGGCATTTCGTCCGGATAGTGCGTGACAAGGAAAGTCCGGGCCGACGCGGGCAGCTGCTGCGGAGTCACGACCCGCTCGCACTCGACCTCCCATGCGACGGCCAGCAGCAGCGCCAGCGCCGCGACCGCACCGCCGCACCACAGCCATCCTCTCTTCAAGCGGAAGGAGCGGTCGGAATGGTTAATCGTCATAGCCGATCACGTTGAATTTCCGGTCGAACTTGACCTCGATGCCATTCGACATCTCGATCTCCCACGTATAGGGGGTGCGCTCGATCTCCCGGACGAACAGCCCCGGATAGGTATTCCCCTGCCCGGCCACAAACGTGCGGATCTCCTCGGGCACGATGGCCTCAGGCACGGGAGCGTACTTGCGCTCCACCTTGCGCCACCGGCCGTCGGCCGCAAACTCCACCTCGGTGCGATCGGAGAAATACACCTCGTACTCCTTGCCGGAATATTTCGCCTCCTCCACGACATAGGTCGGAGTCATCTGCCCGAAATGCTGCATAATGAACTCCTGCGCCGCCTTGGGCAGAGCCTCCACGGATATAGGGCGTTCGTTTCCGTCGGCCTTTGCCGTGAAAATTCCCGCAAGCAGCACGATAACTGCGAAAATGATTTTTTTCATCGTTCTTATACTTTATAAGTTTGTTTTCTCAGTTTGCATTCAATCAGAGCCGGAATAATATTTTTATTATCAGGACACAAATCATGCCAGCATTCGCGCCCCGGATTGCAGTCACACCGTGTGTCGTGCACCTTTTGATTTTCCCGCCCCAAAATCCGGATCGCATTACAGCCTCGCAAATGTAACGATTTATCCGACTCCTCATCCGTACGATCGCCCTCTTTCGCATTACAACATAATATACAGAATCGGAACAGAGACACAAAAAAAAGAGACCCCGAAAGGTCTCTTCTGTGCGGATAAAGGGACTCGAACCCCCACGCCTCGCGGCATCAGATCCTAAGTCTGACGTGGCTACCAATTACACCATATCCGCCCGATGGCGGCAAAGATACGAAAAGTCGAGCGCATAAGCAAGCATTAGCCTGATTATGCCGAGACCGGAGTATCTAAGGCGAAGCCAAAGATACGAATAAGCGAGCGCATAAGCAAGCCTGCTTGCATTTTGCCGAGCGGAAGTATCTAAAACGATGTTAAAAAATAGGGATCCCCGCCGGCGGCCGGGCTATTTTATGCATTTTTGGTTACTTTTGCAACCGTAATTTCAACGCCACGACCGATCATGCCGCACAGACTGACCCTTACCCTCTCGCCCAAGGAGGCCGCAGACACCGCATACTACACCGCGCAAGCCGCCCGACGCATCGGAATCGCAGAGACGGACGTGGCGCTGGTGCGCGTGGTCGGGCGGTCGATCGACGCGCGGCAGCGGCTGCCCAAGGTGAACCTGACGCTCGAAGTCTATGCCGATCACGAACCGGCACCGGCACCCGTACACTTCGACTACCCTTCGGTCTGCGGACGCACGGAGGTCATCATCGTCGGCTCGGGTCCCGCAGGACTCTTCGCCGCCCTGCGGCTGATCGAACTGGGTTACCGGCCGATTATCCTGGAACGCGGACGCGAGGTCTCGCCCCGCAAGCGGGACATCGCCCGCATCAACCGGGGGCAGGAGATCGACCCCGACTCGAACTACGCCTTCGGCGAGGGCGGAGCCGGCACCTTCTCGGACGGCAAGCTGTTTACCCGCAGCAAGAAGCGGGGCGACTACCGCAAGGCGCTCGAAACGCTCGTTTTCCACGGTGCCACCCCCGAGATCCTCTACGAAGCCCATCCCCACATCGGCACCGACAAGCTGCCCCGCGTGATCGCGAACATCCGGCGCACGATTCTGGCCGCCGGAGGCGACATCCGCTTCGAAACGCGCGCCACGGGACTCAGCATGCGCGGCGGCCGACTGACAGGAGTCCGGGCGGGCGACACCCTCTACGAGGGGGCCGCCGTGGTGCTGGCCACCGGCCACTCCGCCCGCGACATCTACGAGATGCTCCACCGCGAAGGGGTGCGCCTCGAAGCCAAACCTTTCGCCATGGGCGTGCGGATCGAACACCCCCAGGCTCTGATCGACTCGATCCAGTACCACAGCCCCGCGCGCGGGGAGTACCTCCCCGCCGCAGCCTACTCGCTCGTCAGCCAGGAGCGGGGACGGGGTGTCTATTCGTTCTGCATGTGCCCCGGAGGCTTCATCGTCCCGGCCATGACCGATGCCGGGCAATCGGTCGTGAACGGCATGTCGCCCAGCGGACGCAACTCGGTCTTCGCCAACTCGGGCCTCGTTACCGAGGTGCGGCTCTCCGATGTCGAACACCTGCGCGCCGGGTGGGGCGAGCTGGCGGGCCTGCGGTTCCAGCAGGAGTTCGAAGCGGAGGCCCGCCGCCACGGTGCCGACGGACAGGTGGCCCCCGCACAGCGCGTCGCCGACTTCGTCGCCGGACGGCCGAGCGCCGACCTGCCCCGCACCTCCTACATCCCGGGAATCGTCCCCTCGCGCCTGGACCGCTGGATGCCCCCCTTCATCGCCGAGGCGCTCCGCGCCGGCATCGCCACCTTCGGCCGCAAGATGCGGGGTTTCCTGACCAACGAAGCCATCGTCGTGGGGGTCGAATCGCGCACCTCCACCCCGGTCCGCATCCCCCGCTCGGGGGAGACGCTCATGCACCCCGAGGTCGAAGGACTCTTTCCTGCGGGCGAAGGGGCGGGCTATGCCGGCGGCATCGTCTCCGCAGCACTCGACGGCGAGCGGATCGCCGAAGCCGTCGTCCGCTACCTGAAACGATAGGGCGGACGAGAGGGGAAAATACCGCCCACCCGCCGAAAACACATGTAATCATCTGCGAACAAACTAATTAGCGCCGAAAACCTGTATTCCGCGCGCATTATTTCTTTCAAAGAGAAAAAAATAATCGCGATTTTTTGAATTTTTCCGCTGAAAAAATTTGCATTTTTAAAAAATTAATCCGACCTTAGTGCTGAAGTTTTAAGGTTTATAGGTTAGTAGTTTTAGGTTGATGGAGAATGCGGGAAGGGAGCAATCCTCTTCTCGGATTCTCTTTTTATGTAACCGACCTTTTCACTCCGTCTGACCGCCCCCGCCCTCCTCGACGGCAGGGCGGTCCGCACCGCCTCCAAACGCCTGCGGCTCCCGCTTTTCCGCCCGACGCTTTCTCTTTCTGCACAAAATTTGTATCTTTACCCTCCCGACGGATGCCGGACGAACGATGCGAACGCACTCTTCCGGAACCTCCGCCGCATACCGCCGCAACGAAACAAAAAAACATACTCATGAAAAGAACCTTTTTCTACACCGCCGTCCTGCTGCTCGTATCGCTCCTGTCGGGCTGCAAGGCCTTCCGCACCCTGACCGGTGCGCGACTCAAGAACTCGCAGGGCGCTCCCTACGAGCTGATCGTGGTCTGCAACCAGCCGATGTGGAACGGCGAACTGGGCGACACGCTGCGCAGCGTGATCCAGGCCCCGATCCCCTACCTGGTCGAGCACGAGCCGCTGTTCAACGTCATCCAGTTCACGCCCGCCAACTTCAAGGGCATGATCGCCGAGCACCGCAACATACTGAAGGTCGAGGTCTCCGACCAGTTCCCGACCGCCTCGGCCTCCGTGCAGTACGACGTGACCGCCGCGCCGCAGATCGTGCTGACGCTGCAAGGCCCCGACCAGCAGGCGCTCGTGCGTTACGTATCCGACCACCGGGCCGAGCTGCTCCGCACGCTCGAGGCGGCCGAACGCGACCGCTCGATCCGCTTCGCCGAGAAATTCGAACAGAAAGAGCTGAGCCGCGTCGTCCGCGAGAAGTTCGGGATCGAAATGAACATCCCCAAGGGCTACACGCTGGCCCAGCAGAGCGACGATTTCCTCTGGTTCCGCTACGAGTTCCCCACCGCAAGCCAGGGCTTCATGCTCTACTCCTACCCCTACGAGGGACGCGAGTCGCTCTCCCCCGAGGCACTGCTCGCCGCCCGCAACCGCTTCGCCGCCCGCATTCCCGGTCCCAGCGACGGCTCCTACATGACCACCTCCCGGGTCTTCACGCCCGTCCACCGCATGTTCCGCCTCGAAGGACGCGCCTGGGCCGAGCTGCGCGGTTTCTGGGACGTGGAGGGCGACTTCATGGGCGGCCCCTTCGTCAGCTACTCGACCGTCGATGCCGCCACCGGACGGATTCTGACCCTCGACTGCTACGTCTATTCGCCCAAGAACCCCAAGCGCAACTACATGCGCGAGGTGGAACACCTGCTCCACCTGATCCGCTTCCCCGAGGCGGGACAAACGCCCGCCCCCGACGCAGGCAGCCCGGCAG
>CAMWGZ010000049.1 GCA_947173915.1 uncultured Alistipes sp. | reverse complement strand
CCCATTCGTCTATCGGTTAGGACGCAAGATTTTCATTCTTGAAAGAGCAGTTCGACTCTGCTATGGGCTACACGATAAGCGCCGCAAGGTGCATGACGGACGGCCGCAAGGCCGTATGTCGTGTTTCAGGGCGACGCTGACGGGAAAACGAATTTCAGGAAGCGGGCTTCGAAGCCTATTCCACCCCCGGTCAAGGCCGCGGGAGCAGCACGGCGGGACGGCCTCCGACGGAAACAGGGCCTCAAGAAGTAGAGAAAGATTAAAAAAATAAAATTAAAAAAGATTATGGCAAACCATAAGTCATCCAAAAAAAGAATTCGTCAGACCGCAACCAAACGTGCGCACAACCGCCTCTATCACAAGACGGCCCGCAATGCCGTGAAGGCACTGCGCAACACGACGGAGAAGAGCGCTGCCGAGGCACTGCTGCCCAAAGTTACGGCAATGCTCGACAAGCTGGCCAAGCACCACATCGTTCACAAGAACAAGGCCGGCAACCTGAAGAGCGCACTCCAGCTGCATGTAAACGCACTGTAATCCGGCGCGTCACGAACACAAAAAGCCGTCTGCATCGAGCAGACGGCTTTTCTTTTCCCCTTGCGAAACCCTCCCGGGGCAACCGTTTCCAAAAACCGCCCCGGAAAGACGGGAGGGAGAGGGCGCGCCTACGCCTCCTCCCGGAATCCCTGTGCCTTGAGTCGTATTTCGCTGCCGTCGGGCGTTACGAGCATCGCTCCCGCCTCAGGCGCCGTAATGTGACCGATCACGTCGATACCCCCCATCCGCATGACCTGCTCCTGCATGGCCAGCGGCACGGTAAAGAGCAGCTCGTGGTCCTCGCCGCCGTTGAGCGCGGCAACGACCGGATCAGCATGCAGCTCCTCGGCGAAGGCCGTCGTCTGCCGCGCGATGGGAATCTTGTCGAGATAGATCCGCGCACCGCACTTCGAAGCCTTGCAGATCTGCAACAGATCGCTTGCCAGGCCGTCCGAAAGGTCGATCATCGCCGTCGGCACGATCTTCTCCTCGGCCAGCGCCTCGACCACGTCGCGCCGCGCGCGGGGCTTGAGGTAGCGTTGCAGCAGATATTCATATCCCTTGAACTGGGGTTCGGGATTCTGCACATCCCGCAGCACCCGCTTCTCGCGTTCGAGCAGGTGCAGCCCCATATAAGCGGCCCCCAGATCGCCTGTAATGCAGATCAGGTCGTGCAGGCGGGCACCGTCGCGGCAGGTCAGCGCCTCGCGGCGGACACGGCCGAGGGCCGTCACGTGGATCGCCAGCCCCGTGACGGAGGCCTTCACATCGCCCCCCGCCAGGTCCACGCCCAGCTCACGACAGGCGACACGAATCCCCTCGTAAAGCTCCTCAAGGGCTTCGACAGACATTTTGGACGACACCCCGAGCGAGACGAGCAGCTGCTCGGCCCGGCCGTTCATCGCCAGCAGGTCGCTCACGGCCTCGACCACAGCCTTGTAGCCCAAATGCCGGAGCGGGAAATAGGTCAGGTCGAAATCTACCCCCTCCATCAGCAGGTCGGTCGTGCAGAGCGACACCTCGTCCGCCCCGGCAGGGGCGATTACCGCAGCGTCGTCGCCCACACCCCGCACCGTCGCGGAATTGACGGGGGCGAAATCCCGGGTCAGCCGGTCGATCAGGCCGAACTCGCCGATCGAGGCGATTTCGGTAGGATGTTTTTCCGCCATAAAATCAAATTTTCGTTTCGATAGGATTCAACAAAAATACCGAAACTTTGCCGTTTGACAAAAAAAAGAGTATATTTGTTGGCAGTAAAAAAACAAACTGCCATGTTGAACATCGTTCTATTCGGCGCGCCCGGCTGCGGCAAAGGCACCCAGGCTGCGCGACTCAAAGAGAAATACGGAATCGACCACGTATCTACGGGCGAAGTGATTCGGGGCGAAATCGCCCGGGGCACGGCGCTCGGCAAGGAGATGGAAGGCTACATCGCCAGCGGCAAGCTGGCCCCCGACCGGATCGTCATCGACATGGTGGAGCACTACATCGCCGAACACGACCAGGCCAAAGGACGCATTTTCGACGGCTTCCCCCGCACCACCGTGCAGGCCGAGGAGTTCGACGGGATGCTGGCCGCCCACGGACAGAAGGTGGACGTGATGATCTACATGGACGTTCCCGAGGAGGAGCTCGTCAAACGCATCCTGCTGCGCGGCAAGGAGTCGGGCCGTGCGGACGATGCCTCGGAGGAGATCATCCGCCACCGCATCGAGGTCTATCGGGCACAGACGGCCGTCGTCGCCGACTTCTACGCGACGCAGCAAAAATATGCCCACATCGACGGACTGGGCACGATGGACGAGGTCTTCGAGCGCATCTGCCGCGTCATCGACGCACTCTGAGAACTTCCGCGACCTACCGACCCGGACGATCCCGCAGAAAGGATCGCCCGGGTTTCGTCTTGCCGCTCCCGCAGCCCCGAAGAGGCGGCCGGCGCATCCCATGCGGGAGGGGTGCAAACCGAACGGAAGAGAATTCCGTCCGTTTTTCTCCGATTTTCTCCCCGCGTCTGCTTTTTTTCCGAAAATATTCTTACCTTTGCCCCGCTAAAAGCACAATACATTTTATAATTAACAAACGATTATGAACAATTACGAAACCGTTTTCATTGTCACTCCGGTTCTTTCCGACGTTCAGGTAAAGGAGGTAGCTGACAAATTCCAGGGTATCATTACCGAAAACGGAGGTCAGATTGTGAATTGCGAGGCTTGGGGCCTGAAAAAGCTCGCCTACCCGATTCAGAAGAAGACCACCGGTTTCTACTTCCTGGTCGAATTTACCGGCGAGGGCAACCTGATCAACACCCTCGAGACGCAGTATCGCCGCGACGAGCGCGTGATCCGTTTCTTAACTTTCAAGCAGGACAAGTTCGCCGTTGAGTATTCGGAGAAGCGTCGTGCGAAACTTTCTAACAAACAGGAGGAATAAACTATGGCACAGGAGAACAACAACCAGTCGGAGATCAGATACCTCAACCCCGTATCGGTCGATGTAAAGAAGAAGAAATACTGCCGTTTCAAGAAACTCGGTATCAAGTACGTGGACTACAAGGACGGCGAATTCCTCAAGAAGTTCCTCAACGAGCAGGGTAAGATTCTGCCCCGCCGCCTGACGGGTACTTCGCAGAAATTCCAGAAAAAGGTGGCCCAGGCCGTGAAGCGTGCCCGTCACCTTGCGATCCTGCCCTTCGTAACCGATTGTATGAAATAATAAAGAGTAAGGAGAGACTATGGAAGTAATTCTGATCAAAGATATCGAGAATCTGGGCTACGCCAACGACATCGTGAACGTAAAACCCGGTTATGCCAACAACTACCTGATTCCTCAGGGTTATGCCAAGGCTGCTACCGCCTCTGCCAAGAAAGTTCTGGCGGAGAACCTGAGACAGCGTGCGCACAAGGATGCCAAGATCCTTGCCGACGCTCAGGCTCTGGCCGAGAAGATCGCCAACCTGCCCCTGACGCTCGCCGTCAAGGCAGAGGAGGGCAAGATCTTCGGTGCCGTTACCTCGGCCGACCTTGCCGAAGCACTCGCTGCCAAAGGCGTGGAGCTGGACCGCAAGGCGATCGTCGTGGAGACGATCAAGACCGTCGGCGAGTACGAGGCTGTAGCCAAGCTGCACCGCGACGTACGCGCTACGATCAAATTCACGGTCGTTGCAGCGGAGTAAATCCCCGCAGGCGAAAAACCGCAAGCAGCCCGCTTCCGAAGAAGCGGGCTGCTTTTTTTATTTCGGAACGCTGTCGCACGCGCTCCGTCCCTTGACAATTCATTTAGGAAAAATATATTGTCCGCTCTATACCCACATCATGGATGAATTGTTCATCATGGCTGACCAAAAGCAATGTGCCTTTATAGTTTTTCAATACCGTTGCCAATATATCCATACTTGCTATGTCGATATTATTGGTCGGCTCGTCTGCGATAATCATATCGGGTGCATCTTCGCAGACAATCAGGTAACATAAGGCAAGTTTCATTTTCTCTCCGCCACTAAGACTTCCGCACTTCTTGTCCCATGTAGAAGATGGAAACAAAAAACGGTTCAACAGCATCTTAAGTTCGTGTTCCGGTCTCTTGGAGTTACAAGCTTCCAACTGACCGTAAACCGTTAAATCATTATCAAGGCACGAATACTCTTGGTCGAGATACAATATGTTCAGTGCTTCATTACGAAACATTTCGCCGCTTGTAGGCTGCAATGTGCCTGTTATCAGTTTGAGCAGAGTGCTTTTGCCAGATCCGTTGTCTCCTTGAAGCCGGATGCGTTCTCCGCTGAATATGGATAAATCCAAAGGATGCTGGCACCACATTGTATCCCGGCCGACATACCTGAAAGTAACATTTCTTGCTTCCACCAGTAGCTTCCTGCCGACTAAGACAGAATTACCCATGTCGATTTTTATGTCCGCATATTCATTGATGGATGAGCGTATTTCGTTTATCTCTCGCTTCATTGCCTCCATCTTTTCCTGTTGCACCTTATTCAGTCGCGATGTTGTCGCTTCCGATTTATCACGCAACAATCCCATGGAAATGCGTGCAACACATTTTTTCGCACTTTGTTTTTTACCTCTCGAAGCGTGCTTCTGTTGCCGCTCGATTGTTTTATGCGCAGACGTCTCGGCTTTTACCAATTCTTTCTGTCGATTTTCCAGCCGTGTTACCTTAGCGTATGTTTCTGCATCGACAGTTTCTCGATACGCATCATAATTCATTGGATAGAACTGCATCCCTGTCGGAGACATTTCATAAATCTCAGAAAGCATGTTCAATAACATTCTGTCATGGCTGACAATGATGATGGTGCGGTTTGTACGGGCAATGTATTCATACAACAAAGTCCTGCCTGTCGTGTCAAGGTGATTGGTCGGTTCATCCATCAAGACAACGGAAGGTTTGGAAATATCCTGTCCGGCAAGAAACACTCTTGTTTTCTCGCCGCCGCTAAGGTTTCCCATGAGCATGTCAGGAACAATATGCCCGATTTGCCATCTGGCAAAGGCTTCCGCCAAATGTTCCAGAATGTCCCATTCATCATTTAGCTGTTCGTATTCTTTCTCTGTACCACGCCCATCCAATATGATTGATAAGGCTCTTAGCTTGTCAGCCAGCCCCAACGCTTCCGCAACACTCATACCATCGAATTGCCCGAAATGCTGTGGTATCATGTACGGTATGCCATCACACAGGATGTTTCCCGTTGCAGGTGGAACCTTTCCTGCCAATATTTTCAGAAGTGTGGACTTTCCGACACCATTATTCCCGATAATGGCGCATTTCTTCCCCGTAGATATGGTAAAAGAGATGTTTTGAAAAAGTAAATCCTTGTTGGGATGTATATACGATAAACCTTGAACCAGTAAGCTCATAATTATTTGCAATTATTAAAATGTAAAACAAAAAGGAATATAGCATAAGTTATACACCGGGACTTGGCGTTAATCCAGCCACCCTGTAATTCGTATTTCTCCGTGTATAACCCTTCTTTTTACATGATTGCAAATAACTATTTCGTGCAAAGGTACCACTTTAGAGCGATATTCAAAATGATACTGCTCTTTTTAATAGAATTATCGGATTTTTGATTCAAGGCAAGAAGCGTGCTTTATACAGACGAAGGCCCGCGCACCGCCTGCGGGGCACTCTCCGTGTGCGACAGGGCACCGTTCCCGGCCGCAGCCGAATGGCCGGACAGCCTCCCGGCCGACTTCGCTACCTCTTCTTCCCACCGGAGCAGGCGGCGCAAAGACCCTTGACCACGAAATTGACCGTCTCGGCACGGAAACCCTCGGGCAGCTCCACCTGCGGTATGGCCACACCCCGCAGGCACCAGGTCCGGCGGCAGCGCGTACAGTAGAAGTGGGTGTGCAGGTCGTCGATCTCGCAGCGGCAGTCGTCGCTGCACAGCGCATACTTGAGCGACCCCGAGCCATCGTCGATCCCGTGCACCAGATGATGGGCGAGAAAAAGGGTCAGCGTACGGAACAGCGTCGAGCGATCCACCGTGTCGAGCCGGTCTTCGAGATCGGCCAACGAAAAGGCGCTCTCGCATTCGGTCATCGCCCGCAGAATCAACAGCCGCAGGGCCGTCGGACGGATATCGCGCGCCGCGAGCAGCGCCGTAAGTCGATCCTGGTTCATGACGGCAAGATAGGATTTAAATACGATATTTCGAAATCCGCAGCGCATTGGCCACCGCCAGCAGCGTCACGCCCACGTCGGCGAAGACCGCCTCCCACATCGTGGCGACCCCCAGTGCGCCGAGCAGCAGCACGACAGCCTTCACGCCGAGCGCGCAGACAATGTTCTGCCGCACGATCCGGCGGGTAAACCGACCGATGCGGATGGCGACGGGAAGACGCGAGGGGCGGTCGGACTGGATGACCGCATCGGCGGTCTCGATCGCGGCCTCGCTGCCGAATCCGCCCATCGCAATGCCGACATCGCTCACGGCCAGAGCCGGCGCGTCATTGAATCCGTCGCCGACGAAAGCCACCCCGCGCCCTCCCCGAGTCACAAGCGCCTCGATGCGGGCGGTCTTGTCGGCAGGCGACAGCTCGCCCTCGGCGGCATCGACTCCCAGCTGCCGGCCCAGTTCGGCGACCAGCGGCCGGCGGTCGCCCGAGAGGATGCGGATATCGCCGATGCCGAGCCTCCGCAGCGCGGCGACCGTCTCCGCCGCATCCTCCCGGGGACGGTCGGCGACAAGAATATGCCCCGCATAGCGATCGGCGACGGCACAGACCACCACCGTCTCGGCAAGCGAATCGAGCGCCGGGGGATAGGCCACCCCGAAGCAGCGCAGCAGGCGGGTGTTGCCGGCCAGCACCGCCTTCCCTTCGACCGTCGCACGCACCCCGCAACCGGGAATCTCCACACGATCGGCCGTCCGGGCCGGGACGATCCCCTCCCGCTCGGCATAACGGACCAGCGCCCGGGCGGCCGGATGGGTAACCGTCGCCTCGGCCGCCGCCACCGACCGCAACATTTCGTGCGCGGAGAACCCCTCCGCCGCGACGACCTCGCGCACCTCGAAGCTCCCCTCGGTCAGAGTTCCGGTCTTGTCGAAGACCACCGTATCGACCCGCGCGAGCGCATCCAGATAGTTTCCGCCCTTGAAAAGGATTCCCTCGCGCGAAGCGCGGCCGATGCCGCAGAAGTAGCCGAGCGGAATGCTGAGCACCAGTGCACAGGGGCAGGCGGCCACCAGAAAGACCAGCGCCCGGGAGAACCAGAGGTCGAACGCATAAGGGACATCTCCGGCCAGAGCGACGAGCCAGGGCACGGCGACGATGAGCAGCGCCCCGGCAGTAACGGCCGGAGTATAGATGCGGGCGAAGCGGCGGATGAACCGCTCGGCCGGAGCCTTCCGTTCGGCCGCCTCCTCGACCAGGCGGAGCATGCGGGCCAGCGCACTCTCCTCCTCGGGGCGCAGCACCTCCAGCCGCACCGTCTGCCCGGCCGAAATCATGCCGGCGGCCACCTCCCCGCCGCACGCGAAGCGCCGGGGGACGCTCTCGCCGGTCAGGGCCGAGGTGTCGAAAGAGGCATCCGCACCGAGCAGGCGGCCGTCGAGCGGCACCCGTCCGCCGGGAGGCACCTCGATCGTCTCGCCCGGACGCACCTCGCCGACCGGCCGGTCGGCGAGGCCTCCCTCCGGCCCCACCACCAGCACGCTGCGGGGACGCAGGTCGATCGCCGCCCGGATGTTGCGCCGCACCCGCGACGCGGCCCGCTCCTGAAGCTCCTCGCCCACCGCATAGAAGAGCATCACGGCAACCCCTTCGGGATACTCGCCCAGATAAAAGGCCCCGAAGCAGGCCAGGCACATGAGCGTCTGCTCGGTAAAGAAAGCTCCGCCGCGCACGCTGCGGAGCGCTTCGCGCAGCACGGGCATCGCTACGGGCAGCAGCGCCGCAAGATACCAGCCGAGACGCACGGCGGGCGAGTCGAACCAACCCGCCCCGGCATACCGGAGCAGCAGCCCCGCAACCAGCAGCAGGGCCGAAAAAAGCAGCCGCAGGATTCCTGCGCCCGCGTGCATGTGATCGGAATGCGAAACGGAAGAAGTCATGGATTCTCTCTGTTTTGTTTCTCTTCTCCTCCGCAAAAATAGCGCCTGCGGCCTGCAACCGAATTGCAACACGA
>CAMWGZ010000048.1 GCA_947173915.1 uncultured Alistipes sp. | reverse complement strand
CAGGGACACAAGGATTTTCAGTCCTTTGCTCTACCAACTGAGCTATGGCACCATCAGCGATTTATTTCTCAAATCGTGGTGCAAAGATAGGGATAAAATCCGTAACTCCAAAAAATCGGACGAATATTTTTCAAAAAAATTCTCGTGTATCTCGAATCCCCTCGGTTTTGTGCAGGATAGCGACCGTTTGAGGGGTTTCCCGCGGTCGTGTGCCGGATTTTTCGATGGGGTGCGGAGGGGGATGGGCCGCTGTATTGCGAAATTTACTATCTTTGCACATTCCAAAACAAAAAACCTATGATAGCAAAACCCGAACGGGAGCAGATCGTTGCTCTGATCAAACGAGAGGTCGTGCCGGCCATCGGCTGCACGGAGCCTGTCGCCGTCGCTCTGTGTGTGGCGAAGGCGTGCGAGACGCTGGGGACGGTGCCGGAGAAGGTGTCCGCCCGCCTGAGTGCCAATATTCTGAAAAATGCGATGGGTGTGGGTATTCCCGGTACGGGAATGATCGGTCTGCCGATCGCCATTGCGCTGGGTGCGCTCGTCGGTCGCTCCGAATACCTGCTGGAGGTGCTCAAGGATGCCGACGCGGAGGCGGTCGAGCGGGGCAAGCGCTTCATCGAGGAGGGGCGCATCGACATCTCGCTCAAGGAGGGTATTACGGAGAAACTCTATATCGAAATCGAGGTCGAGGCCGCAGGCCGTTCGGCGGTGGCGGTCATCGCCTCTGGTCACACCAACTTCGTCTATGTCGCCCGTGACGGCGAGGTGCTGCTGGACAACCGCTGTGCTGCGAAGGCCGAGGGCGAAGCCGAGGGCGGCACGGCCCTCACGCTGCGTAAGGTCTTCGACTTCGCGATGGAGGCCCCGCTGGAGGAGATCCGCTTCATTCTGGAGGCCGAGCGGCTTAATTCGGCTGCTGCCGAGGATTCGTTCAAGAACAATTACGGCCATTGCGTGGGCAACACGCTGCGCGGCGAGACCGAGCGGAAAGTGATGGGCGACACGATTCTGTCGCGCATCCTGTCGTACACCTGCGCCGCGTGCGATGCGCGCATGGCGGGGGCGATGGTTCCCGTGATGAGCAACTCGGGCAGCGGCAACCAGGGCATCGCCACGACGATGCCGGTGGTGGTCTATGCCCGCGAGATCGGGGCCGACGAGGAGCATCTGGTGCGGGCGCTCACGCTCAGCCACCTGACGGCGATCTATATCAAACAGAGCCTCGGCCGTCTTTCGGCCCTGTGCGGCTGCGTGGTCGCCTCGACCGGCTCGTGCTGCGGCATTACCTACCTGATGGGCGGCGGCTACCGGGAGGTCTCCTACGCCGTGAAGAACATGATCGCCAACCTGACGGGCATGATGTGTGACGGCGCGAAGCCCAGCTGCTCGCTGAAGCTGATGACGGGCGTTTCGACGGCCGTGCTTTCGGCCATGCTGGCGATGGAGAACCACTACGTCACTTCGGTCGAGGGCATCATCGACGACGATGTCGATCAGTCGATCCGCAACCTGACGCTGATCGGTCGCGACGGCATGAACGAGACGGACCGTCTGATCCTGAAGATCATGACCTCGAAGAGCTGATCCGTCGGGAAGCTGTGACGATATGAGCGGGGGTTGTCCGGATGGGACGATCCCCGCTTGGTTTTTCGGGGAGGCGGACCGGGGATGTTTTGCACAGGTAGGGCGGTGGCTGCTCCGTATGGTAGGGGGTGTTGTGCCGACCGTTTTTCCGGAGCGTGCCGTTGCTGCGTTGCCGGCTCTCTTGCGGGCAGGCAGGGGATGTCTCCTGTCGGGAGGGGAAATACGGTTCGGGAATGTGGCGGTACGGGCCTCTTTTCCGCGGGGGCGAAGAGTCTGGCCGGGGTGTGTGGTCGGGTGCGAGTCGGGGTCGGATTCCTGTCGGAAGCCCCGTCCCGGTGGCGCGGACTATTTCTCCGAGAAGATCGTACTGAGGATGAGCGTCGTCGCCCCCTGATGCGAGGCGGTGTAGGCGCGGGCGGCGCGGGCGGCGTGCAGGCGTGCCTGCTCGTCGTCGCGAAGCGGGGCAAACCAGTCGCGCAGCTCCTCGTAGGTGCGGACCGGCGCAGCGGCTCCGAGGGCCACCAGGTCGCAGGCCTCCTTGAACTTCTCGTAGCGGGGGCCGAAAGCGATCGGCAGACCGAATGTGGCCGCTTCGAGCGTGTTGTGGATGCCCATGCCGAAACCTCCGCCGATGTAGGCCCAGTCGGCATAGCCATAGACCGAGGAGAGGATGCCCACCGTGTCGAGTACGAGCAGCCGGGTTTCGGCGAACGAGGTCTGCGGCGTGCAGCGGGTGTAGCGGATACCGCCCCCGTGCGTTGCGGCGAGGAGCCGCTCGATGCGTCCCTCCTCCATCTCGTGCGGGGCGACGATGAAGCGCAGCGACGGGTTGTCGTTCATCAGCCGGATGAGCAGCTCCTCGTCGGGTCCCCAGGTCGATCCGGCGACCAGCAGCCGGCTGTCGCCCTTGAAGCGGTCGATCAGTTCGATCTTTTTGGCTGCGGTAGCGATCTCGGCCACCCGGTCGAAGCGGGTGTCGCCCGAGACGATCACGTTGTCGAAGCCCAGCCGGGCCAGCAGCGTGCGCGATTCGTCGTTTTGCACGAAGATGGTGTCGAAGCTCTCCAGCGCCGTGCGCCACAGTCCGCCGTAGGGGCGGAAGAAGATCGAGTCGGGGCGGAAGATCGCCGAGACGATGTAGGTGCGGATCGCGCGGCGGCGCAGCTCGCCGAGCATGTTGAGCCAGAATTCGTATTTGATGAATACGGCGATCTCGGGATGGGCGATCTCGAGAAAGCGGCGGACGTTGCGGGGGGTGTCGATCGGCAGGTAGAAGATGTAGTCGGCCTGATCGTAGTTCTTGCGGATCTCGTAACCCGAAGGGGAGAAGAAGGTAAGCAGGATCTTGTACTCGGGATGTGTGCGGCGGATCTTCTCGATGAGCGGACGGCCCTGCTCGAATTCGCCGAGCGAGGCGGCGTGGATCCAGACGATGCGGGCCTCGGGGTCGATCGTCCGCTTCATGCGTTCGAAAAGGTCTTTGCGCCCTTCGGTCCACAACCTGGCTTTCCGGTGCCGGAACGAAGCCAGCGCGATGACTCGTGCGTAGAGAGCCACTACTAAATTATATAACCACATCCGTTGTCGTGTTGTGCGTTCGTTTGCGGTCACAAAAGTAATATTTTTTGCCCGAACGGCCAAATTACCAGTGAAGTTCGACGGCATGTTCGATCAGCCGGAGTTCGGGGGCCTCGCCGGGGCGGGTCTCGACGGCCATCAGGTCGAACTGCACCTCGCCCCGGTGGGGGTTGCGGCGCAGGTAGGCGCGGGCGGCCGAGACCAGGGCGCGGACCTTCCGGGCATCGAGCGCCTCTTCGGGCGAGGTAAGCCCCTCCCGACGGCGGGTTTTGACCTCGACGATGTGTAGCGTGCCCTCCTTTTCGGCCACTATGTCCAGCTCGTAACGCCCCGCCCGCCAGTTGCGGCGGAGCAGTCGGAAGCCTTGTTCGAGCAGCCATGCGGCGGCGGCCTCTTCGCCGTCGTTGCCGATGCGGGTGGTGTCGTTCATGATGAAAAGGGCCGGTTCCGGAACTTCGATCATTCCGAAACCGGCCGATACCTATTTATTATTTGTAGTACTTGCGACGCCTTCTCTCAGAGCAGGAACGACAGGTCGTCGCCGGCCTGCACCTCGTAAGGCTCGATGCCCTTCTTGAAGATGCGCATGGGGCGGTTGCCGATCAGCTCCAGCTTGCCCTCCTCGTAGCGGAGCATGCACCCCTCGCGCAGGCCGACCACGTAACGGCGCGGGTTGGCCTGAATATACTCCAGGATGCGCTGCTCGCGCGTCTCGCCGGCATGTCCCTCGGGATTGGCATCCAGATAGTGGGGGTTGATCTGGAATTTCACGGCACCGATGGCCTTGAACGACTCCGGTTCGACGATCGGCATGTCGTTGGTCGTGCAGATCGTCGGGCAGCAGACGTTGCTGCCGGCCGACCAGCCCATGTAGGGGGTGCCCGCCTTGATCTTCGTCAGGATGGCCTTCATCAGCCCCTGTTCCTGCATTTTGCGGGTCAGGGCGAAGGTGTTGCCTCCGCCGATGCAGATGGCCTGCGCCTCGCGGATCATGCGCCGGGGATCCTTCGCCCGGTGGACGGAGCGCACCTCGATACCGGCCTCGGCGAAGCGGGCGCGGACCTTGGCCTCGTATTCGTCATAAGAGAAGGTAACGGCGGCGTAGGGGACGAAGACCACCTCGCGGACCGCACCCAGGAATGCGTCGATGCGGGGCATCGGGTATTGCAGGTAAGGCTCTCCCGCATTGGTCGAATTGGAAATCAGTAACAGCTTCATAGTATGTTGATTTTAAAATAATTGCTTGTGTCGGTTCGCCCGGCGGAGTCAAATTCTTTGGTTGTAATGTCAAAAGTAATAAAAAAATTGTTACTTTTGTGCGATTGTTTGAAAGAAAGAATTACTGATTTTTATAATTGATTGTTTCACTAAAAACTTAAAGTTATGTCAGAAGTACAGGCAAAAGTTGTCGAGATCATCGTTGACAAATTGGGCGTTAAAGAGTCGGAGGTTACGCCGGAAGCTAGCTTCACCAACCACCTCGGAGCCGATTCGCTCGACACCGTTGAGCTGATCATGGAGTTCGAGAAGGCTTTCGATATCCAGATTCCTGACGAGGATGCGGAGAAGATCGCAACCGTTGGCGATGCCATCTCCTACATCGAATCTCACAAGAAATAATTTGCGACTTTTTCCCGAACGGTAATCTTAAATATTTGAACTATGACAGAGAGACGAGTAGTCGTGACGGGTATCGGTACGATCAACCCCATCGGCAATAATGTTGCGGAATTCTTTTCCAACCTCGAAAAGGGAGTTAGCGGTGCTGCGCCGATTACTCATTTCGATGCCGAGAAATTTAAGACGAAGTTCGCTTGCGAAGTAAAGAATTACGACTGGACCCAGCATTTCGATCGCAAGGAGGTGCGTAAGTACGACCTCTTTACGCAGTATGCTCTGATCGCGGCCACGCAGGCTGTCGAGGATTCGGGACTCGATCTCGAAAAGGAGGATCTGGAGCAGATCGGCGTGATCTGGAGTTCGGGTATCGGAGGACTTAAATCGTTCTTCGACGAGTGTTTGGGCTATGCCGCAGGAGACGGTACTCCTCGGTTTAGCCCATTCTTTATTCCGCGCATGATCGCCGACATCGCAGCCGGCTTCATCTCCATGAAATACGGTTTCATGGGTCCCAACTACTGTACGGTATCGGCCTGCGCTTCGTCGAACCACGGCCTGATCGACTCGTTCAACGCCATCCGTTACGGCGCGGCCGACGTGATGGTCGCCGGCGGCTCGGAGGCTGCCGTCAATGAGCCCAGCGTGGGCGGCTTCAACTCGATGCAGGCGCTTTCGACCCGCAACGACGATCCGCAGCACGCTTCGCGCCCGTTCGACGTGGACCGCGACGGCTTCGTGATCGGCGAGGGTGCCGGCGCGCTCATTCTGGAGGAGTACGAGCACGCGAAGGCGCGCGGAGCCAAGATCTATTGCGAAATGGTCGGCGGCGGCCGTTCTGCCGATGCCTACCACTTTACCTCGCCCCATCCCGAAGGAAAGGGTGCGATCAAGTCGATGCGCGATGCCATTCGCAATGCGGGCATCGAGGCCGGGGATATCGACTACGTGAACGTTCACGGCACTTCGACCCCTGCGGGCGACCTGCCCGAGCTGAAGGCCGTGCACGAGGTGCTGGGCGATCACGTATATGACGTGAACATCTCCTCGACCAAATCCATGACCGGCCACCTGCTGGGTGCCGCCGGAGCTGTCGAGGCGCTGGCCTGCATCTTCGCGATCACGCACGGCGTGATTCCTCCGACGATCAACAACGAGAACCTCGATCCGGCGATCGATCCGAAACTCAACCTGACGCTTAACAAGGCGCAGAAGCGCGACGTGAAGTGCGCGATGAGCAATACGTTCGGATTCGGCGGTCACAATTCGACGGTTATTTTCCGTAAAATCTAAAACGATCTTCCCGTCGTGTTCGATTTCCTGAGGCGTACCGTAAGGAGAAACTACGGACAGGACAAGGAGTATTTTCGTATTATCGACGAGTTGTTCGGATTCGTTCCGCACAACATCGAACTCTACAAGCTGGCTTTGATTCACAAGTCAGCTTCTTTGGTTTTACCCGACGGGCGGCACATCAATAACGAACGGCTCGAATTTCTGGGCGATGCCGTCATCGAGGCCGTCACGTCGGATTACCTCTACATCGAATTTCCCGACGAGCAGGAGGGGTTCCTCACGCAGCTGCGTTCGAAGATCGTGTCGCGCCAGTCGCTCAACGCCATCGCGCACACGATCGGACTGGACCGCTACGTGATCTCCAACTCGACGGGCGGAGCCAACCTGAAGCACATCTACGGCGATGCGTTCGAGGCGATGATCGGGGCGATCTACCTCGATCAGGGCTATGAGTTTGTCAATAGATTGCTTATCAATAGAATATATTATCGTCATCTGAATATCGACTCCCTGACCGGAGAGGAGACCGACTTCAAGAGCCGGCTGATCGAGTGGTGTCAGAAGACCCACCGCACGATCGTCTTCGAGACGGTGCACGGGGCGGGTTACTCTTCGGCGCATCCCGTCTTCGAAGCGACGGTCATCATCGACGGCATGAGTGTCGGACGCGGTGTGGGCGAGTCGAAGAAGGAGGCGGAGCAGCATGCGGCCGGCTCGGTGTCGGGAGCGCTGAGCGACGAGGCTTGCGGCGACCTGCTCGACAGGATGGACCGGCTCTATCGGCCCCAACAGCGCGGCGTGTCATGAGCGAGGCGGCCGATCGTCTGGCGGCGCGCGGTGCCGGTGCGCTCAGCGACGGGGAGTTGCTGGGGCTGGTGCTCGACGACGGCGGGCGGCCCGAACTGGCTGCCGTCCTGCTGGAGAGTCTCGGTGGCAGTCTGGCTGAGTTGGGACGGGTCGATCTGGCGCGTCTGCGCATGGCCGGCGGCATGGGGCTGAAACGCGCCGTGCGCCTGCGTGCGGCGGTGGAGTTGGGCCGCCGCGTCCTGGAGGAGCAGGCGGGAGCGACCGATACGATCCGGTCGAGCGACGACGTGGTCGGCATGTTCCGTCCCCGGATGGAGTCGATGACCTACGAGGAGTGCTGGTGTCTGTTCCTGACCTCCTCGAACCGGATCATCGAGCGGCTGCGCGTCAGCCAGGGCGGCGTGCAGGGTACGGTGGTCGATCACCGGCTCATCGTCAAGCGTGCGCTGGAGCTGCTGGCCACTCAGATCGTTCTGGTCCACAACCACCCCTCGGGTGCGGCCGAACCCAGCGGTCCCGACAAGAGCCTGACCGACAAGATCGCCCGGGCGGCCGCTCTGTTCGATATCCGGCTGCTCGACCACCTGATTATCGCCCGTTCGGGCGACTTCAGCTTCCGTCGGGCGGGATTGCTCGACTGACCGTGCGGGCGGGGCCGACGCTCTTTCGCTCCGCACCGAAGCGCTGCACGCTGGCGCTGTGCGCCGCTGCCGGGGAGGGGACTTCGGGAGGCCGGCATCGGACCCGGAGGCGGGGTGCCGCTGCGGAGCAGGTCCGGACTGCGGGTGTGGGGCTCTCTTTTGATGGATAATCTTTTTTTCGATTTCGTGCGATGAATCCGTGCCGTCTTTTTGCGTTGCTGCTTCTGCTGCTCTTCGGCGGCGGGACGCTCCGTGCGCAGGAGCGCATCGGGTTCGCCTACTGCGATCTCGACCGCCTCTACGACACGATTCCGGCGCTTTTTTACGACGATTCCGACTACACGCCGCAGGGCTGTCTGCGCTGGGACGGGGCGCGCTACCGGGCGAAGGTCGGCCGGGCGGCGGAGCTGCTCGACTGCATGGCGATGCCGCTGGTGGGACTCTACGGGGTGGAGACCGAGGCGGTCGTGCGGGATCTGATAACGGCCTCCGGCCGGCCCTACTGCTACGTGCACCGCACGCTCAATTCGCTGGACGGTATGGACTTCGCGCTGCTCTACTACGGCGACCGCTTCTTCCCCGGGCGGGTCGAGTCGGGGCGGGGCTATCTCTGCGTCGAGGGGCTTTTCGACGGCGAGCTGCTGGCCGTGCTGCTCGAGCGCGGGGAGCGGTTCCTGGCGGAACTGG
>CAMWGZ010000047.1 GCA_947173915.1 uncultured Alistipes sp. | reverse complement strand
CGCTCTGCGCCGAGAACGCACCGATCGTTCTGGAGCAGATGACCTTCCCCGAGCCTGTGATCGGTCTTGCGGTAGAGCCCAAGACGCAGAAGGACCTCGACAAGCTGGGTATCGCTCTGGGCAAGCTGGCCGAGGAGGATCCTACGTTTACCGTACATACCGACGAGGACAGCGGTCAGACCGTCATCAGCGGTATGGGCGAGTTGCACCTCGACATCATCGTCGATCGTCTGCGCCGCGAGTTCGGTGTGGAGATCAACCAGGGTGCGCCGCAGGTTAATTACAAGGAGGCTCTTACCCAGACCGTACAGCACCGCGAGGTGTTCAAGAAGCAGACCGGCGGTCGCGGTAAGTTCGCCGACATCATCTTCGAGATCGGTCCCGCCGACGAGGGTACGATGGGTCTGACGTTCGTCGATGAGGTCAAGGGCGGTAACATTCCCAAGGAGTTCATCCCCTCGGTACAGAAGGGCTTCGCCGCTGCGATGGCGAACGGCGCTCTGGCCGGCTACACGATGGACTCGATGAAGATCACCCTGAAGGACGGTTCGTTCCACCCGGTCGATTCCGACCAGCTGTCGTTCGAAATCTGCGCCCGCAACGGTTATCGCAACGCCGCTCCCAAGGCCGGTTCGGTCATCAAGGAGCCGATCATGTCCGTCGAGGTGGTTACCCCCGAGGAGAACATGGGCGATGTCATCGGCGACCTGAACAAGCGCCGCGGCCAGGTAACGGGCATGGAGTCGAAAGGCAACGCCCGCGTGGTCAAGGCGAAGGTGCCTCTGTCCGAAATGTTCGGTTATGTGACCGTGCTGCGTACGATCTCTTCGGGTCGCGCGACCTCTTCGATGGAGTTCTCGCACTTCGAGGAAGTTCCGGCAAACATTGCCAAGGAGGTTATCGAGAAGGCAAGTGGTAAACGTAAGGATTTAGAATAAAGAAGAAAGATTATATGAACCAGAAAATTAGAATCAGATTAAAGTCTTTCGACCACAATCTCGTCGATAAGTCGGCCGAGAAGATCGTGAAGACCGTCAAGAGTACGGGTGCCGTAGTCAGCGGTCCGGTGCCTCTGCCGACGCACAAGCAGATTTTTACCGTGAACCGTTCGACCTTCGTCAATAAGAAGGCGCGCGAGCAGTTCCAGCTCTGCACCTTCAAGCGGATCCTCGATATCTACTCTTCGACTCCCAAGACCATCGACGCGCTGATGAAGCTGGAGCTTCCTTCGGGTGTGGAGGTCGAGATCAAGGTCTGATCGGAGAACCCTTTTCCGTACCGGCCCGCCGCACCGAAGAGTGCGGCGGGACACGGGCGGGATCGCAGGGTGCGAAACACGAAAAGTCACTTTATACAATATCAACAAACGTAATTCGACAAAATGTCAGGACTTATTGGAAAGAAAATCGGAATGACTTCCGTTTACAGTGCCGAGGGTAAGAACATACCATGCACTGTCATCGAAGCTGGTCCCTGCGTTGTTACGCAAATCAAAACCGTGGAGAAGGATTCCTACGAAGCGGTGCAGATTGCCTATGACGAGAAAAGTGAAAAGCACACCAGCAGCAGTTTGTTAGGTCACTTCAAGAAGGCAGGCACCACTCCCAAGCGCAAGCTGGCGGAGTTCAAGGGCATGCCCGAAGTGAATCTCGGCGACACGCTCACCGTGGATCTCTTCTCGGAGGAGGACTGGGTCGACGTGACCGGGATCTCGAAAGGCAAAGGTTTTCAGGGCGTCGTGAAGCGTCACGGCTTCGGCGGTGTCGGCGGCCAGACCCACGGTCAGCACAACCGCCAGCGCAAACCCGGTTCGCTGGGCGCCTCGTCCTATCCTTCGCGCGTCTTCAAGGGCAAGCGTCTGCCCGGCCGCATGGGCGGCGAGCAGGTCAAGGTTCTGAACCTGCGTGTATTGAAAGTTATTCCCGAGAGCAACCTCATCCTCGTGAAGGGGTCGATTCCGGGTGCCAAAGGTGCTTATTTAACAATTGAGAAGTAGTCATGGAATTAGCTGTTTTGAACACACAAGGAAAGGAAACGGGTCGTAAGGTAACCCTTTCGGACGCTGTTTTCGGCGTGGAGGCTAATGACCACGCTATTTATCTCGACGTGAAGCAGTATCTGGCCGACCAGCGTCAGGGTACGCACAAGGCCAAGCAGCGCAACGAGGTTGCAGGTTCGACCCGCAAGCTCAAGCGTCAGAAGGGAACCGGCGGCGCCCGCTGCGGCAGCATCCTTTCGCCCCTCTTCCCGGGCGGCGGCCGCGTATTCGGTCCCGTGCCCCGCGACTACAGCTTCAAGCTCAACAAGAAGCTCAAGCAGCTGGCTCGTCGCAGCGCGCTGACCTACAAGGCTCAGGCCGGTGCCATCAACGTAGTGGAGAGCATCTCGCTCGACGCTCCCAAGACCAAGTCGATCGTCGCTATGGCCGAGGCACTGAAGGTAGCCGACAAGAAGGTGCTGCTGGTGCTGCCGGAGTCGAACCTCAATCTCCAGCTCTCGTGCCGCAACCTTCCCTACGTGAAGGCGGTGCTGGCTTCGAACCTCAATACGTACGAGGTGATGAACGCTTCGGCGTTGGTCATGGTCGAAGGTGCCGAGAATATTTTGAATACAATGTTAGCCTAAACACGCGCAATTAAAATGGAAATCATCATTAAGCCAATATTGACCGAGAAAATGACGATTCAGGGCGAGAAGCTGAACCGTTACGGTTTCATCGTTGACGTTAGAGCTAATAAGCTGCAGATCCGTAATGCCGTTGAGCAGCTTTACAACGTGGTTGTAACGGATGTGAACACGGCGAATTACATGGGCAAACTCAAGAGCCGCTACACCAAGGCGGGTCTTCTGGAGGGCCGTGCTAATAACTTCAAGAAGGCGATCGTTACCTTGAAGGATGGAGACAAGATAGATTTTTACAGTAATATCTAAGAGAGATGGCAGTAAGAAAGTTTAAACCGGTAACGGCCGGTACCAGACATAAGATTATCGGCACGTTCGACGACATTACGACGAACGTACCGGAGAAGTCGCTCGTCAGCGTCAAGAAAAGTTCCGGCGGACGTAACAATACGGGTAAGATGACGGTACGCTATATCGGCGGCGGTCACAAGCGTATGTATCGTCACGTGGACTTCAAGCGTGTGAAGGATGGCGTAGCTGCTACCGTGAAAACTATCGAGTACGATCCCAACCGTACCGCACGTATCGCACTCGTCGTGTATGCCGACGGTGAGAAGAGCTATATCCTCGCACCGAACGGTCTCCAGGTGGGTCAAACCGTCATGAGCGGCACGGGTGTCGCTCCCGAGGTGGGCAACACGCTCTTCCTGAGCGAAATTCCGCTGGGTACGGTCATCCACAACATCGAACTCTACCCCGGTCAGGGTGCCGCTATGGCCCGCTCGGCCGGTTCCTACGCTCAGCTTTTGGCACGTGAGGGCAAATTTGCCGTCATCAAGCTGCCTTCTGGTGAGACTCGTATGGTACTCGTAACTTGCCGTGCAACGATCGGCGTCGTTTCCAACGTAGATCACAACCTCGAAAGCTCGGGTAAGGCCGGCCGCGAGCGCTGGCTCGGCCGTCGTCCGCACAACCGAGGTGTCGTGATGAACCCGGTGGATCACCCGATGGGTGGTGGCGAAGGCCGTGCGTCGGGTGGTCACCCGCGTTCGCGCAAGGGTCTGTTGGCTAAGGGTTACAAGACGCGCAACCCGAAGAAGACGACTTCGAAGTTTATTATTTCCAGAAAGAAAAAATAATTAAAAGAGTAACATAATGAGCCGTTCA
Organism: uncultured Alistipes sp.; assembly: GCA_947173915.1. Classification (GTDB taxonomy): domain Bacteria; phylum Bacteroidota; class Bacteroidia; order Bacteroidales; family Rikenellaceae; genus Alistipes. Next base: position 4,785 of record CAMWGZ010000047.1, on the reverse strand, counting down.
CTGAAAAAAGGACCATTCATTGACCCGAAACTCGAGGCGAAAGTAGTCGCACAGGCCGAGGGCAATAAGAAAGCGGTCATCAAGACCTGGTCGCGAGCAAGTATGATTTCGCCTGACTTCGTAGGTCAGACGATCGCAGTACACAACGGAAACAAGTTCATTCCCGTCTATGTAACCGAGAACATGGTCGGTCACAAGCTCGGCGAGTTCGCGCCCACGCGCAACTTCCGGGGTCATGCGGGTAACAAGAAAAAATAGGTAGAAAATGGGTGCAAGAAAAGCAATAAAAGCCGAAAAAATGAAGGCTGAGAAGAAGCAGAAGGCAATCGCCGTTCTGCGTGACTGCCCGACGTCTCCGCGTAAGATGCGCCTGGTGGCCGACATCATTCGCGGCGTGGAGATCAACCAGGCGCTGGGTATCCTTCGCTACTCGAAAAAGGAGGCTTCGATCCGCATGGAGAAGCTCCTCAAGTCGGCCATCGCCAACTGGGAGGCCAAGAACGAGGGCGAACGTCTGGAGGAGACCAAACTGTGCGTGAAGGAGATCTTCGTCGATGGAGGCCGCATGCTGAAGCGCATTCAGGCCGCACCGCAGGGTCGTGCCCACCGCATTCGCAAGCGTTCGAACCACGTGACGATCGTAGTTGATAAAATGGTAACCGCAGAAAACAAGTAAGCAAATGGGACAGAAAGTTAATCCGATAGCAAATCGTCTGGGCATCATCCGGGGTTGGGATTCCAACTGGTTCGGAGGCAAGGATTTCTCAGAGAAACTGGTCGAGGACGCCAAGATCCGCAAGTACCTCAATGTCCGTTTGGCTAAGGCAAGCATCTCGAAGATCATCATCGAGCGCACGCTCAAGCTGGTTACCGTCACGATCGCAACGGCTCGTCCGGGCATCATCATCGGCAAGGGCGGCCAGGAGGTCGATAAACTCAAGGAGGAGCTGAAGAAGCTCACCGGCAAGGAGGTTCAGATCAACATCTTCGAGGTAAAGCGTCCCGAGGTGGATGCCGTGATCGTGGGTCAGAACATCGCCCGTCAGCTCGAGGGCCGCGTGTCGTTCCGCCGTGCCGTGAAGACCGCCGTGGCTTCGACCATGCGCATGGGTGCCGAGGGTATCAAGATCCAGGTTTCGGGTCGTGTCGGCGGTGCCGAGATGGCGCGCAGCGAGACGATCAAGGAGGGACGCGTGCCCCTGCATACGTTCCGTGCCGACGTGGATTACTGCCTGACCGAGGCGCTCACGAAGGTGGGTATTCTCGGCGTGAAGGTGTGGATCTGCCAGGGTACGGTTTACGGCAAGCGCGACCTGTTCGAGATCGCAGGCGCTTCGGCTTCGGCCCAGGGTGCCGGTCGCTCGCAGGAGCGTCGTGCTCCGCGCGGTGATCGCGGCGAGCGCGGCGAGCGCGGCGACCGTCGTCCCAGAAGACGCAATAACAACAACAAGTAGTACCTTTCAAAAGCGTAAAACACTATGTTACAGCCGAAAAAGACCAAATTTAGAAGAATGCAGAAAGGTCGTATGAAGGGTTTAGCTCAGAGAGGTAACCAACTTGCATACGGATCGTTCGCAATCAAAGCACTTGAGTCCGCCTGGATTACGGGTCGTCAGATCGAAGCTGCGCGTCAGGCCATCACGCGTTACATGAAGCGTGAGGGACAGCTCTGGATCCGCATCTTCCCCGACAAACCCATCACGAAGAAACCGGCCGAGGTGCGTATGGGTAAAGGTAAAGGTAATCCCGAGGGCTTCGTAGCGCCCGTTACTCCGGGTCGTATTCTCTTCGAGGCGGAAGGTGTGCCTCTGGCAGTAGCGCAGGAAGCGCTGCGTCTGGGCGCTCAGAAACTGCCTATTACCACTAAGTTCATTGTAAGACGAGATTTCGTCGAAACTTCAATCTAAGCCTAAAGAGATGAAAAGTGCAGAAATAAAGGACCTCTCGGTTAAGGAGTTGCAGGAGCGCATCGAGGCGGAGAAAGCACAGCTTTCGAAGCTCAAGGTGCAGCACGCCGTGTCGCCTGTCGAGAATCCGTCGATCATCAAGAAATCCCGCAGAGATATCGCGCGCATGCTGACAATTCTGCGTCAGAAAAACCCTAAATGTTAATTATTGACTATGGAAAGAAATCTTAGAAAAGAGCGTATTGGGGTGGTTGTCAGCAACAAAATGGAAAAAACCATCGTGGTTGCAGTGGCCCGTAAGGTAAAGCACCCGATCTATGGCAAGTTCGTGAACAAGACGACGAAGTTCGTCGCCGAGTCTCTGGACGACACCTGCCGCGAGGGCGATACCGTACGCATCATGGAGACCCGTCCGTTGAGCAAGACGAAGCGTTGGAGATTAGTACAAATCATTGAAAGAGCGAAGTAGTTATGATACAACAAGAAAGTAGACTCGTAGTAGCTGATAACAGCGGTGCGAAGGAGGTTCTTTGCATCCGTGTGCTGGGCGGCACGAAGCGTCGCTACGCCTCGATCGGCGATAAAATCGTAGTGGCCGTCAAGAGCGCTTCTCCTTCGGGCGATGTCAAGAAGGGTGCTGTATCGAAGGCCGTCGTGGTCCGCACGACCAAGGAGATCCGCCGTGCCAACGGTTCCTATATCCGTTTCGACGACAATGCCGTCGTACTTCTGAACAACCAGGGTGAAATTCGTGGTACTCGTATCTTCGGTCCCGTTGCTCGTGAGCTTCGCGATCAGTATATGAAGATCATCTCCCTCGCTCCTGAAGTATTGTAATCTTAAAAAACACATTCAGAGATATGTCAGTCAAATTGCATATTAAGAAAGGGGATATGGTTTACGTCAATGCGGGCGACAACAAAGGCCAGCAGGGCAAAGTCCTGAAGGTCGATGTCGAGAAGCAGCGTGCGATCGTCGAGGGCGTGAACATTTGCAAGAAGGCTACCAAGCCCAATGCGAAGAATCCTCAGGGTGGCATCGTCGAGCAGGAATCGGCGATCCACATCTCGAATCTGCAGGTTCTGGATCCGAAGAGCGGCAAGCCCACTCGCATCGGACGCAAGCAGAACGCAGAGGGTAAATTAGTCCGTTACGCTAAAAAGTCAGGGGAGGAGATCAAATAATGGCAGCATACGTACCTACACTCAAGACACAGTATAAGGAGCAGATCGTCGCTGCCCTTATGAAGGAGTTCGGCTACACGAGCGTCATGCAGTGTCCGAAACTCGAGAAGATCGTTATCAACCAGGGTATGGGCCAGGCCGTCGCCGATAAGAAACTCATCGACGTGGCACAGCAGGAGCTCACGCTCATCACGGGCCAGAAGGCCGTGCAGACCAAGTCGAGAAAGGATATCTCGAACTTCAAGCTGCGCAAGGGCATGCCCATTGGCGTGCGCGTGACGCTGCGTCACAACAAGATGTACGAGTTCCTGGAGCGTCTGATCGCCGTGGCACTGCCCCGTATCCGCGACTTCAAGGGTATCAACGAGAAGTTCGACGGCAAGGGCAACTACACCCTCGGCATTACCGAGCAGATCATCTTCCCGGAGATCGACATCGACAAGATCACGAAGATCTTCGGTATGGAGATCACTTTCGTAACGACGGCTGCGACGGACGAGGAGGGTTATGCCCTGCTGCGTGAGTTCGGTCTTCCTTTCAAAAACGCTAAAAAGAACTAAACGATGGCAAAAGAATCGATGAAGGCACGCGAGGTAAAGCGTGCGAAACTCGCGAAACGCTATCAGCACAAGCGCGACGAGATCGCTGCCAAGGTAAAGAGCGGCGAGATGGATCACGAGGAGGCATGGATCGCACTGTCGAAACTGCCGCGCAACTCGAATCCGATCCGTCAGCACAACCGTTGCAAGCTGACGGGCCGTCCGAAGGGTTATATCCGTCAGTTCGGTATCAGCCGTATCCAGTTCCGCGAGATGGCATCGAACGGTCTGATTCCGGGCGTTAAGAAGGCAAGCTGGTAGTCGTCTGAAATTTCCGTTCGCCGGCCAAACCCTCTCTCCGGAGAGGTGTTTGCGCTGCGGCGGAATCAGAAACAGGGTTTACGTTCCGAGGGTGTCGCAGCCCGAGGAAGGGAGTGAGACGCACAGGTGGCCGTTTTGTCCGTAAGGCGGACGGACGGTGCAGGTGCGACGAGCGGATGCGGGAACCGGCGGGCGGTATCGAAGGATACCCCGCGCGTTTCCGGATCGCCTTTCCGCAGGAACTGGACCTTATAGGAGTGCGGAGTCCGAGTAGGATGGTCGCGATGTCGGGGAAAGTGTCGTCATGCAGGCGGTAACTTCCCGGCGGAGGGACTCTCCGAAAGGTTCGGCGCTTGGTTACAAATTCTTTTGGGCAAAATCCGTGCCGGAGGGAGCTATCGCCGTGTGGAGGTACACTCGTCCGAGTGTCTGCCGGGCGGCGGCGATCCGGGGTGCGGGGGTGTTTTGACCGGGGAATTTTCGTACGGAGGTGTGTTAGCTTTAGGATGGCTAACCGCTGCCGTTTTCGGAGAACCGGATATAATCGGCTAAAAATTAAGCCCGATTGCGGTTTTGTGAAAAATTATACCTATATTTGCGCGCTTTATAGCCCCGTCCGATCGCAAAATGCGGACCCGGGAAGCCGGGGCGGATGCGAAACGAAAAAGGAGTCGAAGATGCGGCGAAAACGATCGAAGTGTCGGAGGCTCAAAACATTGAATAAACACAAATTATTAATTTTTAACTTTTAATTCATTATGACGGATCCTATTTCGGATTTTCTGACCAGAATTAGAAACGCAGTGAAAGCCAACCACAAGGTGGTTGAAGCTC
>CAMWGZ010000046.1 GCA_947173915.1 uncultured Alistipes sp. | reverse complement strand
CCTGCTTAACCAGGATCAGAAACAGCGCGAGGAAAAACTTGAGATCTTCATCCCAAACGGCACGCGACTCGGAAACAAAGTAATCGAAGCCACAGGGCTGTCGAAAGCCTTCGGCAAGAAACATCTCTTCAGCGATCTGAGTTTCTCGCTTCCGCCAACCGGCATCGTAGGCGTGATCGGCCCCAACGGAGCCGGAAAAACCACACTTTTCCGCCTCATAATGAAACAGGAAACGCCCGATGCCGGCACATTCGACGTCGGCGAGACCGTAAAGATCGCCTATGTCGACCAGCGACACCACGACCTTATCCCCGACCATTCCGTCTATCAGGTAATCTCACAGGGAGTTGAGAGCTTCCGCATGGGCGGCCGCGACGTCAACGCCCGCGCCTACCTGTCGCGCTTCAACTTTGCCGGAGCCGATCAGGAAAAGAAAATCGGAGTGCTCTCGGGCGGAGAGCGCAACCGCCTCCATCTGGCCATGGCCCTCAAGGAGGAAGGAAACGTGCTTCTGCTCGACGAGCCCACCAACGACATCGACGTAAACACACTGCGCGCCCTTGAGGAAGGTCTGGAAGACTTCGCCGGATGCGCCGTCGTAGTCAGCCACGACCGCTGGTTCCTCGACCGCATCGCCACCCACATACTCTCGTTCGAAGGCGACTCGAAGGTGGTCTTCTACGAAGGTTCGTACAGCGAATACGAGGCATGGAAACGCGCACAGGGCGGCGACACGCAGCCCCACCGCGTGAAATACAAGAAACTGATGGAATAATCGCACTATGGCACAGAAACCCTCCATACCAAAGGGCACGCGGGACTTTTCTCCCCGGGAGATGGCCCGCCGCCAGTATATCTTCGACACGATTCGCGGGGTGTTCCGCACCTTCGGGTTCGGTCCGCTCGAAACTCCGGCGATGGAGAACCTCTCCACGCTGCTGGGCAAATACGGCGACGAAGGCGACAAGCTGCTCTTCAAGATCCTCAATTCGGGCGACTACGGCGTGGGGCTGGACGAAGAGCAGCTGCGCAACGCATCGAAGATCAGCGAAAAGGGATTGCGCTACGACCTGACGGTGCCCTTCGCCCGCTACGTCGTGCAGCATCAGGGCGAAATTTCGTTTCCGTTCAAGCGCTACCAGATCCAGCCCGTCTGGCGGGCCGACCGCCCGCAGAAGGGACGCTACCGCGAGTTCTACCAGTGCGACGTGGATGTGATCGGCACCCGGTCGCTCCTCTGTGAGGTGGAGCTGGTGCAGATCGTCGCCGAGGTGTTCCGCGCGCTCGGCATCCGCGTGCAGCTGAAGATGAACAACCGCAAGATCCTCTACGGCATCGCGGAGACCATCGGCCATGCGGACAAGATGATCGACATTACGGTGGCCATCGACAAGCTGGAGAAGATCGGCCTGGAGGCGGTCGAGGCGGAGCTGCGGGAACGCGGGCTGGAGCCGGAGGCCGTCGAGCGGCTGCGCCCCATCCTCCGGCTGGAAGGAACGAGCGAGGAGAAGCTGGCGACGCTGCGCACCGTCATCGGCGGCTCGACCACGGGCGCGGAAGGTATCGCGGAGATGGAGAAGATTTTCGGCTACCTGCATCGCCTGGAGATCGACCTACCCGTCGAGCTGGACTTCTCGCTGGCGCGGGGACTCAACTATTACACGGGGGCCATTTTCGAGGTCAAGGCGCTCGACTTCGCCATCGGCTCCATCTGCGGCGGCGGACGCTACGACGACCTGACCGGCATCTTCGGCATGCCCGGCCTCTCGGGCGTGGGCATCTCGTTCGGTGCGGACCGCATCTACGACGTGATGACGGGGCTTGAACTCTTCCCCGAAGAGGTGGCCGGCACCACGCGCGTCCTGTTCGCCAACCTGGGCGAGGAGGAGGAGCATGCCTCGCTGCTGCTGCTGCGGGAGCTGCGCCGCAGCGGCATCGCCGCGGAGATCTATCCCGAGAACGGCAAGATGAAGAAGCAGATGGAGTATGCCAACCGGCGGGGAATCCCCTATGTCGTGCTGATCGGCAGCCGCGAGCTGGAGACGCGCCGCGCCGCGCTCAAGAACATGCTCACGGGCGAGCAGAGCGAGGTCCCCTTCGACGCGCTCGCCGACGCGCTGCGCTAAAAACCGACGAAGGCGAATGCGTCCGCTGCGACATACGCTGCCCGTACTCCTGCTGCTGGCCTCCGTCGCCGCTCCGCTTCGGGCGGAGGCGGCATCGCCCGCACGCCGGGAGCGGGCGCACCGGGCCAAACTGTGTGCGGTGTTCGACCGGATGCGGCGCATGTACGTCGATTCGGTCGATACGCAGTTCGTGGCCGAAGAGGCGATCCGGGCGATGGCCGCATCGCTCGATCCCCACACGGAGTATCTTCCGGCCGAAGAGATGGAGCGCTTCCGCAGCCTCTACCGGGGGAAATTCGGCGGTGTCGGCCTCGGACTCCTGCTGTTGCGGGACTCGCTGGTCGTGACGACGGTTACCCCCTCGGGACCTGCGTGGCAGGCGGGGGTGCGTCCCGACGACCGCATCGTCCGCATCGACGGCCGCGATGTCGCGGAGCTTCTGCGGCAGGAGGGGATCGGAGTTTTGCAGGGCGATCCCGGCACGGAAGTGACCGTCGAGGTCGCCGGACGCGGCATTCCCGCATACCGCACCTGCCGGATTGTGCGCAAGCAGATTTCCCAGCCCTCGATCGAGAGCCGCTGTCTGCTCGATTCGACGATCGGTTATATCCGGGTGGCCCGCTTCGGGCAGACTACCCTGGCGGAACTCCATCGGGCCTATGCCGCTCTGGAGGAGCCGGACGATCTGATTCTCGACCTGCGGGGAAACAGGGGCGGCCTCCTGCGGCAGGCGATCGGAATGGCCGATTTTTTCCTGCCGAAAGGCTCCCTGATCGTTTCGACGCGCGGACGCAGCGTTCCGGAAGCGGAGTACAGGGCACGCACCGCACCGCAATTCCCCGAGCGGGGGCGGTTGGTCGTATTGATCGACGAAGCCTCCGCTTCGGCCAGCGAAGTGGTCGCCGGTGCGTTGCAGGACTGGGACCGGGCCGTGGTCGTCGGACGGCGCAGTTTCGGCAAGGGACTGGTGCAGCGGCAGTTTCCGCTCGATGACGGTTCGGCGCTGCTGCTGGTCGTCTCCCGTTACCACACCCCCTCCGGACGCATGATCCAACGCCCTTACGACACGACGACGGACCGTAGCGCCTATTATGCCGCCGCCGGCTCCGACTCGCTTTCCGGCACCCCTTTCAGAACGCTGCGCACGGGACGCAGGGTGTACGGCGGAGGCGGAATCACGCCCGACCTGATCGTCGTCCGCGACAGCACGGTCGCGGCGGCGGAAGAGGCGCTGCTGCGTGCTCAGGTATTTCAGGAGGCGACTCAGAATTATCTGGATGCCGAGAGGCCCCGCCTGGAGGAGGAGTATCCCGACTACCCTGCGTTCGAAACCCGCTTCCGGCTGCTGGAGAGCTGCTGCGAAGAGCTGCTTCGGCTGGCCGCAGCACACGGCCTTGCGGAGGAGGTCGAGACGCTGGGGCGCGACCGATGCTGCCGCAGGCTCAGGGCCGCGATCGCACAGCGGCTGTTCGGCACGGACGAGCCGGTGCGGCTGACTCTCGATGACGATCCGGTCCTGATGCGGGCGGTGGGGACGCTGCGCCGCTGGAACGAAGCCGGCGCTCCGCTGCTCGACACCCCACTTCCGCAGACAAATGAGTGACAGAGAGGTCCTACTCGCTTTCAGCGGCGGAATCGACAGCACGGCCGCCGTCGCCATCCTGCGCGAAGCAGGTTTCCAGGTCGCGGCCCTCACGCTCGGCATGACCGACGACCGGGATTTCGAGAGCCGGGTGCGGCAGCAGGCCAAACGCCTCAGCATACCACTGCATTTCCGCTCCGTCGCTGCCCGGTTCGGGCGCGAAGTGATCGATTACTTCACGGAGGCATACCGCACGGGGCGGACACCCGTGCCCTGCACGGTCTGCAACAGCCGGATCAAATGGCCGGAGCTGCTTACGGAGGCCGACCGGCTGGGGATCCCTTTTCTGGCGACGGGACACTATTTCCGGATCACGGAGTACAACAGCAAATATTACGTGACTCGTGCGCGCGACGAGCGCAAGGATCAATCCTATTATTTATGGAATATTCCGCAGGAGGTGCTGCGCAGGACGGTCGCCCCGATGGGCGAGCGGATCAAGCGGGAACTCGCGGCGGAGCATCCCGGCATGCGCGAGAGCATGGGGATCTGTTTCCTGGGCGGAATGAAATGCCGGGATTTCCTGCGGCTGCGGCTGCCCGGATTGCGTCCGGGGGCGGTAGTCGATACGTCGGGCCGCACGATCGGCTGCCACGAAGGAGCGGCGCTCTACACCATCGGCCAGCGCAAGGGGCTCGGACTCCCGGAGGGGATGTCCGTGGTTGCGGTCGATACGGAGAGCAACCGGCTCGTGGCCGGAAGCGACGCGCTGTTGCGGCGTTATGTCCTGGAGCTGGGAGGCTGTCGGCTGGTCGATTGCGGGGAGGTGTTCGATGCCGGGGATGTCCGTGCGGTCATCCGGGGCGTGGGACGCAATCCCGAAGGGCCGGTCCGCATCGCACCGACCCGAACCGGCCTGCGGATCGAACTGACCGATCCGGCCTGGGCGCCGGCAGTCGGACAGGCGGTGGTGCTCTATCGCGGCGACCGGGTCGTCGCCGGCGGATTTCTGGAGCGTGCCGAGTAATTTCCGCCGAATGTGGGGCGGCATTGATCGAAAAAGATTAATTTTGCCGCCGTATTTTCAAAACGCAGGATCTATGTTCAAATATCTGGTATTGCTGCTGAAAGGCTGTGCGATGGGCATGGCCGATGTCGTTCCCGGAGTTTCGGGCGGAACGATCGCATTCATTTCGGGAATCTACGGCGAACTGCTCGATTCGATCAGGAGTTTCGACACGGAGGCGGTCAGGCTGCTGGGACGGTTCCGCCTCGGGGAGTTCTGGCACCATATCAACGGTAACTTTCTGCTCGCGGTGTTCGCGGGCATCGCCGTCGCCGTATTCTCGCTCGCGCGCCTGATGACCTACCTGCTCGCGAACCATCCGATCGAGGTCTGGTCCTTCTTTTTCGGTCTGATCATCGCCTCGGCGCTGTGGGTGGCTCGGGAGGTTACCCGCTGGAGTGCAACCTCGGCGATCGGGCTGCTGCTCGGCGCGGGTATCGCTTTCTGGATCACGGTCGCTACTCCCGCCCAGACTCCCGACACGTGGTGGTTCGTCATGCTCTCGGGGGCGATCGCCATCTGCGCGATGATCCTGCCCGGTATCTCGGGTGCCTTCATCCTGCTGCTGCTCGGCAAATACCAGTTCATCCTGCAGGCCGTGAGCGAATTGAATATTCCCGTTCTGGCGCTCTTCGCCGTCGGTGCCTGCGCCGGAATCATCAGCTTCTCGCACCTGCTCTCGTGGCTGCTGCGCAAGCACCACGACCTGACCGTTTCGCTGCTGATGGGCTTCATGATCGGTTCGCTCAACAAAGTGTGGCCCTGGAAGCAGACGGTCGAATACTACGCCGACTCGCACGGAGCGCTCCACCCGCTGGTCGAGCGCAACATGCTCCCCGCCGGTCCCGAGGCCCATCTGTGGCAGGGCATGGCGCTGGCCGTCGCCGGATTTCTGCTGATCTACGCCATCGAATACGTCGGCCGGTGTGTCGCGCGGCGGATGAATCCGGCAGAGAAATAGTAAGGGTGGCATGCGGCGCTACGGATTGATCGGTTTCCCGCTCGGACACTCCCGGTCGGCGGTCTATTTCGCGGAGAAGTTCGCCCGCGAGCGGGTCGCCGACTCCGCCTACGACCTTTTCGAACTCGACTCCATCGGAAGGCTGCCGGAGCTGCTGGAGCGGGTGCCCGAATTGTGCGGGTTCAACGTGACGATTCCCTACAAGCGGCAGATCCTCCCGTTTCTCGACGATCTGTCGGAGGAGGCGCGGCGGATCGGTGCGGTCAATTGCGTGCGGCGGACAAGTGGCGGGCAGCTTGTCGGCTACAATACCGATGCGGCGGGCCTGAGTTCTTCACTGGAACGCTTCCTCGCCGGCACCGCCCCCGAACGAGCGCTCGTATTGGGCACGGGCGGCGCATCGGAAGCGGTGCGGTATGTGCTGCGGCGGATGGGAATCGGTTGCGGCAGGGTGTCGCGCACACCCCGGGAAGAGAACGGCGAACGTTGTTACGGTTACGGGGAACTTACCCCGCGGATCATGGCCTCGCACCGGCTGATCGTCAAAGCCTCGCCCGTCGGCATGTACCCCCACTCGGACCAGGCTCCCGCAATACCCTATGCTTCGCTTACTGCGGAACACCTGCTCTTCGACCTGATCTACAACCCCGGACGCACCCGGTTTCTCGAATTGGGCGCGCAGCAGGGGGCGCGGACCTGCAACGGAGAGGAGATGTTCGTCCGCCAGGCCGAGTGCTCCTGGGAGATCTGGAACGGACGATAGCCCCTTTACGGCAGTTTGTCGAGCAACTGCGCCGCACGGGCGCTGTCGCTCTCTTTGACCACCAACTGGGCGGGCATGGCTCCGATGGGATAGATCGTCGCCATGTATTCGTTGCGGATGGTTGCGTAGATGCCGGCTCCCGTAAGGATCGATTTGGCCATTTCGGCCTCGGAGATCGAGGTGTATTCCCTCAATACGACCAGTGTTTCCTCTCTTTTCATAACGGACGATAATTTACGGTTTCGGACATACTCCCGCAATTATGCTGCCACAAACGACAGGAAGCGATTGCAGCGTCGGCGGCGCTTCTTCCGTCCGCCCGCACTGACTTTCGTTCAACTCCGTTTTGATACTTCGTCTCAACAAAACGCAAACAAGTTTGGTTTTGTATCCGGTTTATTCTTATCTTTGTACTTGAATAATCGCACCTGTTATGCCGGAGTTCGTACACCTTCACGTCCATACGCAGTATTCCATTCTGGATGGCGCCGCCGCCGTATCGCCGCTCATAAAGCGGGCGAAGGCGCTCGGCATGAAGGCTTTGGCAATAACCGACCACGGCAACATGTACGGCGTGAAGAATTTCCACGACGTAGCCACCGACGCGGGCATCAAGCCGATCCTGGGCTGCGAGGTCTATGTGGTGCGCAACCGCTTCGAGAAGGACAAGGACGAGAAGGCCGGCGACCACCTGATTCTGCTGGCCAAGAATCTGGAGGGGTACCACAACCTCTGCAAGATCGTATCCTACTCCTTTACGGAAGGATTCTACTACAAGCCCCGCATCGACAAGAAACTGCTCGAAGAGTACCACGAGGGGCTGATCTGCTGCTCGGCCTGTCTGGGCGGCGAGGTGCCCCAGGCGATCATGCGCAACGACCGGGCCGAGGCCGAGCAGATCGTGCGCTGGTTCAAGGGGGTCTTCGGCGACGATTACTACCTCGAGTTGCAGCTGCACCCCTCGGGCGATGCGCGCAAGGATGCCGACGTGTACGAGAACCAGCTGCGGGTCAATAAGGTCCTGCTGGAGCTGGCGGCCGAATGCGGCGTGAAGTATATCTGTTCGAACGACGTGCACTTCATTCTGGCCGAGGACGCTGCGGCGCACGACCACCTGATCTGCCTCAATACGGGGCGCGATCTGGACGACCCCAACCGGATGCGCTACACCTTCCAGGAGTACCTGAAGTCGCCCGAAGAGATGGCGCAGCTCTTTCCGGAGCATCCCGAGGCACTCGCCACGACCCTTGAGATCGCCGGCAAGGTCGAGGAGTACAAGCTGACCCACGCTCCCCTGATGCCCAACTTCCCGCCGCCGCCCGACTTCCCGATGCCTTTCGACGAGCTGCGCGAGTCGCTCCGGAAAAAACTCAAGGAGGAGGAGTGGTCGGAAGAGCTGGAGGAGTGCGCAAGCGTGGAGGCGCTCGAAAAATGGGCGGAGGTGGATCGCGACAGAAGCGACAAGCTGATGATCGCCAAGCAGTTCTGCTACCTCAAGGATCTGACCTACAAGGGGGCGCACATGCGCTACGGAGAGACGCTCGACGAGAAGGTCGAGGAGCGCATCCGCTACGAACTGAAGACGATCGAATGGATGGGCTTCCCGGGTTACTTCCTCATCGTCTGGGACTACATTCGCGCGGCGCGCGAAATGGGCGTTTCGGTAGGACCCGGACGAGGCTCGGCGGCCGGATCGGTAGTGGCATATTGTCTGAAGATTACGAATATAGACCCGCTTCAATACGACCTGCTGTTCGAGCGATTCCTCAATCCCGAGCGTATCTCGCTGCCGGATGTCGATGTCGATTTCGACGAGGACGGCCGTGCCGACGTGCTGCGCTACTGCGTGCAGAAATACGGACAGAAGCGGGTCGCCCAGATCGTCACGTTCGGCACGATGGCTCCGAAGCTGGCCATCCGCGACGTGGCCCGCGTCGAGAAGCTCGCCCTCTCGGAGAGCGACCGGCTCGCCAAGCTGGTCCCCGACAAGGTAACTCCCGACAAGAAGGCGGGCGAGACTCCGTTCGACTTCTGCTACAAGGAGTCGCCCGAGCTGGCGGCCGAACGGGAGTCGCCGAACCAGCTGATCCGCAATACGCTCAAATACGCCGAGAAGCTGGAGGGCTCGATCCGCCAGACCGGGGTCCACGCC